>DATNJO010000446.1:0-4222 GCA_035603895.1 Pyrinomonadaceae bacterium | reverse complement strand
CGCTCCGGTGCGTCCGACCTGGACCTTGATGTCCAAAACCTTCGTCGATGCCTGCCGTGCGGGATACTTATAGGCGATGGCCCAACGCGGCGCCTTCGACGTCGCGCCAAATTCATCCTGCAAGGCAGTGGAATTTACCTTCACCACGAGGCCGTCGATCTCGTAGCCGAGATCGTCGCGCAACGCTTCTTTCTGGTTCGCGAAGTCGATTACTTCATCGATCGTTTCGCAGAGCTTGCGATGCGGATTCACGCGAAAGCCCGCGGCCTGAAGCCATTCGAGCGCTGCCCAGTGCGTCGCAAACGGCTTGCGTCCGCCGCCGACAAACAGTTCGTAAACGAACATGTCGAGTTTGCGGCGCGCGACGAGACGCGAATCGAGTTGCCGGATCGCGCCCGCAGCCGCATTGCGTGGATTTGCAAACCGCGGCTCGCCCGCTTCCTCGCGTTCCGCGTTTGTCTTCTCAAAAACGTCTCGCGGAATAAACACTTCGCCACGCACTTCAATGTTTGTATCGATCACTTTCACGTCTTTTTTCAAACGCAACGGCACAGTGCGAATCGTCTTTGCGTTCTGCGTCACGTCTTCGCCGATCCGTCCATCGCCACGTGTGACGCCACGCACCAGCAGACCGTCCGCGTATTGCAACGACAAGGAAAGGCCGTCGATCTTGAGTTCGGCGACGTAATCGAGCGGACGTCCCTCGGCCAGTTTTCGGCAACGCTCGTCAAACGCGCGGAGTTCGTCGATGTTGTAACTGTTGTCGAGCGAGAGCATTTGCCGGCTGTGGACCACCTCGGGGAAACCCTCGGTGGGCCGGCCGCCAACTCGCTGCGTCGGACTGTCAGGCGTGATTAATTCAGGATTGGCCTGCTCGAGCTTTTGTAAGCGTTCGAGCAGTTCGTCGTATTCGCGATCGGAGATCTCCGGGGCGTTGTTGACGTAATAAAGTTCGTCGTTACGTCGAATCTCCTCTCGTAGTTTCTCGATCTCGCGTGCGGTTGCCTTCGCGGCCAAAGTCACTCCTCTTTTAAGCCACAGATGACACGGATCAGTGTTTCTCCGTGTTTATCTGTGGCGAAAACTCCTTCTTTTCTGCGTGTTTCGACTTCGTCTCCGCCAGTTTGTGCAGCACACGCCCGACGAGCTTGATGCTTTGCAAGAAGTCGTCGATGCGGATGTTCTCATCCGGTCCGTGCGGATTAGATCCGGCATACTCAGTGCCAAATGAAGCAACCGGCGTCGGCGGCTGCGAGACTCCACAAACCGCGCCCACTGGCCCACTCGAAGGATCCATCGGATAAACAATCGCGGGCCGGCCGTAAACTTCTGCCATCGACTCCACCACCGCGCGCGCGATGGGCGACTTCGCCGGCGACTTCGCCAGCGGCGCACTCCCAAGTTCGATGATCTCGATGTCTCTGAAGCCGCGCACGTCGAGATGTTCGCGCAAAAGCCCAACGACGATCTGTGCCGTCAAATCCGGCACGAGCCGGAAATCGAGACGCGCCATCGCGGTACTCGGCAAAACTGTTTTCGCGCCTGCTTCAGTGTGGCCCGTGTGAATACCGCAGATCGTGCAGGTTGGACCAAAGATATGCTCTTTGATCAGCGTCTGGCCTTTCATCGAACGCACCCAACCGCCGATGCGAAACTCACGTTTCAGTTCCGCTTCGTCGAGTTCGATGCTCTTCAACGCTTCCGTGTCTTCATCGCTGATCGGAGCCACGTGTGACGAAAAACCATCGATGGTGATCACGCCTTTGGGTGAAGTGATTGTCGAGAGAGCCTGCACGAGCCGCCACGCGGGATTGGGAACGATCGTGCCCCACTTCGAATGCAGATCCGAACGTGCGCCAAACGCGCGCAGCTCGAGAAAAGTGATGCCTTTGAACCCGAGACTCACGACCGGAGTCTCTTTCGTGTCGCGCCCGCCTTCGTCCCACAAACAGCCGTCGGCTTTCAAAAGATCGGCGTGCTCGCTTGTGAAACTATACAGACTCGGGCTGCCGAGACCGTCTTCTCCTTCGATCAGAAAACGCAACGTGACCGGGAGTTTGCCAAACGTCTTTTGATAGGCTTCAACCGCGGCGAGACGCGCGATCAGGTCGCCTTTACTGTTGGCGGCGCCGCGCGCGTATAACTTTCCGTCCTGAATCGTGGCCGCGAATGGACCAGAACTCCATTCGGTGAGATGGCCAACCGGCTGTACGTCGTAATGGCCGTAAACTACAAAGCTTTTGGGACCACTGCCGCACTCGCCGTAGATGATCGGGTAGCCCGAGCCGATTCTGAAACTGCGCGTGCCGATACCGACACGTTGCATCAACTGCTCGACCGTTTCGGCAATCGCACGCATGCCGGTGCCGCGCGCGGCGACTGACGGCATCCGGCAAAGGCTTTGTAACCTCTCCGTAAAGCTCCGCGCGTGTCGATCCACATAACGGTCGAACTTCGTGAATGTCATTCGGGTCTATCTGTGTTTATACGTGATTCTCAAAGAGGAGGTACTTCGATTCTTCATCCCCTCTTTTAAACGCGGCGCAAATCAGGCCCTGCGCAAAAACTCTTTTGAATTCCTCTCTGACACGCGCTTGAACGTCGCGTGCCTGCTGCGGATCGCACTTCACTAAGGCACTCCACTCAGCGGGAATCGCCACAGTCGCCACCGGCTCCGCAACGATCACCGGTATCTCACCCACACCAAGCGCAACGACCCGCGGTGAATTTAGATCCCAACGCGCATAGAGCCGATCGCTTTGCAGTCCCGGACGATTCTCGGCGTCCTGTGTGGGATCGGCGAAGTAGTCAGTTCCGTAAAAATTCTCCTGGTACGTATCAACCGTGACGCCGAGCCGGTTCAAATTGAAATGCGCATTTCGCGCCTGCATTGGGTCCCACGTCCACTTGATAAACGTGCGTCCTTGCGAGAGCGCTTTTTCCCGCTGCGCCCACTTCAGACGCGCACCAATGCCCTTGTTCTGATAATCCTTCGCCACGGCCATCATGTGCGAGTAGCCGTAGATCTCGTTGTCGGGCCGCACTGCCGCCAGGTGATGAACAAAACCAATCATGCGGTCCGCGACAAACGCAGCGAGCGTCCAGCCGCCCGCCTGTCGCGACACGATCAAATGGCGGCGCGGAGAAATCTCGAGATCCGGAAGTCCAAAAGCCTCTTTTTGAAGGGCAACACAACTATCAAATTCTTCGATGCTCGTACACTCACGAATCTGAATCTCTTCCATGCGTTGACGTTCTTCTTTATCCTTTCGGGGGCCGCGCCGACATACTAATCCTTGCTTCCAAACCACGCGGTACACCGTTTTGCAAGACGACGCTTCCGCCCATCATTTCAAGCAGTTTGCGGCCGATGATAATTCCGAGTTCGTTGATGTTGGGCTCGTGCGCGGAACTGCTGTGTTCGGGATCGAAAACTCCCGACGTGTCTTTCGGCGGATCGCCGTCGTCCTTCACGCGGATGTCCAGATTCGACTGATCGTCGAGGTCCACTGTGACCTTTACGGATTCACCCGCCGGACTGCGACTCACGGCCCACGCGATGAAGTTGAAAAGGACCTGCCGCAGCTTTCCCTGGTCCGAGACAACCGTCGTGATCTCCGGCGCGACTTCGTACTCGATCTTCACCTGCTGCTTCTGAGCCATGCGTCCCGCCGCCGCGACCGACTCACGCAACGTTTCGCGCAACGGAAACTCTTGCAAGAACACTTCTGTCTGCCCTGCCTCGATGCGCGAAAGATCGACGAGTTGGTTCAGACTCGCCTGTAGTTGAAACCCGGAATCCTGCACCTTCTGACAGAACCGACGCTGCGTGTCGGTCAGTTCTTCCTGGTCCAGCAGGATCTCGCTGAAACCGAGAATCGACGTCAGTGGCGTGCGGAGTTCGTGGGACATTCGGGCAAGGAACAGCGAGCGGTAGTGCGAAACTCGCCGCAACTCCCGATTGGCTTCTTCCAGTTCGGCGGAGCGCTTTCGCAGTTCCGCGATCAGTTCTTCGACGGTTTGCGGTGAGTTTTCCGCACCCGTTGCGGCGTCGTCCGTTGCTGATGCTCTGTCGACACTTTTACGTGCTGTTTCGCTCATAGACCTCAACCTGCTTGAAGAGACGCTTCATCCTCGGGGGCGGACAGAGATTGTAATGTGGAATCACTATAGAATCCGCCTCCGCCGCTGTCAAAGCCCTACTTTTTTCAAGTGGGAGCGC
>DATNJO010000445.1:0-6453 GCA_035603895.1 Pyrinomonadaceae bacterium | reverse complement strand
GCGTCGGATTCAGATTGCGATCGAGAATGTAAATCTGCGAGTTGGCAATCGGCTGGCCGATTGGCGCCAGCGTGGGCCAATCTGACGGTACACCATTCAATTCCTGTTGAGTTACAACGTGTGTTTCTGATGGTCCATACTGGTTGTAGAGATTGCATCGTAGCCGCTGGCAGAGTTGCTTGATCTGCGTCGTGCATTCCAACTGTTCGCCGGCAGTGATCAGATGTCGCAATGCGGTTGGCGCCGGGCCACCTTGCTCGTACGATTCGGCGAGGTGCTGCAAGTAGACAAATGGAAAATCGACTCGTTCCACTTGTTGCGCGGACAGGAACTCGAGCATTCGATTCGCGTCGTGGCGTTGCTCGTTTGTGACCAGGACCAAAGTTCCACCCGAGCACCACGTGGTGAATATCTCCTGGAACGAGACGTCGAAACTCAACGACGCAAACTGAAGCGTTCTTCCCGGTTCGGATTTCTCGGCTGTCTGCCAGCAAACGAGGTTGCTCAACGCGCGGTGCGTCATCGCGACGCCTTTCGGCACACCAGTCGAACCGGACGTGTAGATGACGTTGACGAGATTCTCGGAATCGATCTGAACGCGTGGCGCTGTGTCGCTTTCGCTCGCCAGGGTTTGCCAATCTCGATCGACACAAACAGTCGGCGCTTCGATCTCAGGCAGGCTCGATAGCAACTCTTCTCTCGTCAACAGTGCCGCGCAACGGGCGTTAGCAAGCATGAGACTGAGACGCTCGGCCGGATACGCCGGATCGAGCGGCACGTATGCAGCTCCCGCTTTCAGCACGCCCAGCACCGCGGTCACCATTTCCTGACTCGGTTCGAGACAGATAGCAACGCGCGAGTCGGTTCCAACCCCAAGACCGCGAAGATGATTGGCTATCTGATTAGCTCGTGAATCCAGTTCGCGATAACTCAGGTACTGATCCGCAAACTGAACTGCCGGCGCATCTGGCGTGAGTTCGACCTGCTGCGCAAAGCGATTTAGTACTAAAGGCTCGGTCCACGTCGTCGCCGTGTCGTTCCACTGTTTCAGAATTTGCGTTTGCTCGGCTTCGTCCAGCAATTCGACGTCGGACAGCGATTGGTCCGGATCGTCCACCATTGCTTCGAGCAGGCGCTGCCAATGTTTGACGAGCCGCTCGATTGTCGATCTGTCGAAGAGATCCGTGCGGTAACTCAGGAAGCAGGCCAGCTCTTGCGGACGTTCGGCGATCTCGAACGTGATGCCAAACTTCTCCGTGTCCGAATTCATCTCGATCTGGCTCATGCTGATGTCATGGACTTCCATCGATGTTCTCGAGTCGTTCTTGAAAACGAACATCACTTCGAACAATGGTCCATGACTCAAACTGCGCTCGGGGTGCAGCTCTTCGACCAGTTTTTCAAACGGCAGCTCCTGGTGCGATTGTGCTTCCAACATCGTTTCACGAACGCGTTCGATCACTTTTCGCAGCGTTGGATTGCCGGAAAGAAGAGTGCGAATCAGTAAGGTGTTGATGAAGAAGCCGATTAGATCTTCGGTCTCAACCGAGTTTCTGCCGGTGACCGGTGTGGCTACGACGATGTCGTCCTGACCGGTGTAACGTGAGAGCACCATCTGGAAGGACGCCAACATGGTCATGAAGAGCGAGCTTCCGGTCGCGCGCGCGAGGCTTCGCAGTTGGTCCGTCAGTGTTTCCGGCAACGCGATCTCTACCGTATCTCCGTCGTAGGTCATCACCGGCGGCCGTGGACGATCGGTCGGAAGATTCAACAGTTCCGGACTGTCTTCCAACTGTTTGCGCCAGTAAGAAAGTTCCTGCGCGAGCACTTCATCGCTCATCACTTCGCGGTGCCAGTGGGCGAAGTCGGCGTACTGAACGGGCATGTCGGGCAGTGATGATGTTTGTCCCTGAGCGAATGTTTGATAGATCTCGCCGACGTCGCGAGTCAGGATCTGCAGGGACCACTGGTCGAAGACGATGTGATGCAACAGCACCAGAAGGATGTGTTCTTCGTCAGCTACCCGGCACAGGGACGGTTGGAAAAGCGGCCCCTCAGCGAGATTGAAATTCCGGTGACAGCCTTCGTGAATCAACCGCTCGACAACCGCGCTGCGCTGCGACTCGGGTAGCCCGCTAAGATCCACTATCGGCAACTCAGTAATCCGCGGCTCGGCAATGATCTGAACCGGTTTGCCGTCTTGTGACGTGAAGGTAGTGCGCAGAGACTCGTGCCGTCTGACTGCTTCGTTGATGCTTTGGCTAAGTGCTGCAACGTTGAGCCGTCCCGTAATGCGTAACGGGATGCAAACGTTGTAAGCGATACTTTCATGTTCGAGCTGATCCAAAAACCAGAGTCGCTCTTGAGCGAAAGAGAGCGGTGCTGCTTCTCCGTCCGGGCGGCGAGGAATCACTCTCGCCGGAGCCTGCTCGGAAACCGTCTGATTCAAGAGCTTGTCGAGCTCTTGTTGCTTCAGAGCGGAGAGTGCTCCTCGTCGCGACGCCAGTTCGGATCTTCGGCGTGCCAGTGTCTTGTCTATTTCTGCCATGAATCCCGCCGGTTTAGAGGTACGATTCCAGTCTCCCACGACGGCGGACGTCCAACGTGGCGCAATGGAACGAACCACCGAAAGTGTTGAAGTTTCTAAAGTTACAAGGTATCGGCGTGAAGCCCCACTTCTTCAACGCCGCGATCATCGGTTCATCCTGACGCTCAACGACGATTCGCTTTTCGTCGAGCGACAGAATGTTCATGTTGATCCACTTGCTTGTCATGTAGAGAGTGTGATCGTCGGGAATGATGGGTGTCGGCGCCGGGAAAACGTCCCAGCTCTTGAAGATCTCAGGCACTTTGAGGACGCGCTCGGGATTGACCAGCAACTTGCCGGGAGCCAGAGGAACAAACGTCGCATCGATGTGCATCGGATGTGAGTCGTTAAACTCAAAGACGTGTATGCGGTAAGTGTCACCCAGGTGACGGCGCAGCCACTCGATGCCAAATTCATTCGTGACGTTACTTTTTTGCGCCACGATGTCGCGGCCAAAGCGCATGAAGTCAGCGGCATCGAACGTGGGCTCAAACTCCGTGATGACCATACGAGCCGGATCGCCGTTTTCTGGTTCCACCCAGTCGTAGTCGTACAACTCGTCTTTGAGTTCAGGTTTCGGAGCCGCGGTCCACTTTGCTCCCCTTTTGAAGTAGTCTTTGAGGAGCGGTTTGAAAGCGGAAATGCCGAAGTAGCGTGAACGCCACGCGAGCGGACACTCGATGATTTCGGTGCCGATCACCAGCAACACGTCTCGGGGCATCGCATCGTAGAGTCCCGTGCTGGTCCACCACGGCGCGCCGTATTCCTGGAGTTGATCGATCGGCTCAGGCCGTACGACCTTTACACCTTCGCCCTCCAGAATGTGTGTAAACTCTTCGAGCTCTTTTCTCGCCAGATCGATTTGCTCGGCTGGAAAAGGCTTGCCCGCGTTTGTGCGAAAGTTTTGTCGTTGATTGTCCGGCAGTGGCGCCTCTACGGCGATGTGCGCCGGAGGAAAACTGGCGCCGTCCACCACTCCCACAATCACTTCTTCCAGTAAATCCCATTCGTTATATGAACTAACCGGAGAATGAGCTTTCTCCAGTGAGGGTGCAGTACTTGCTTTCATGATTGTTAACCCCGAATAAACTAGGCGACTTCAACGAGGGAGGATTCCGTCTGGACTATCGGGAGTTCTGTTGCGACTTCCAGGCCGTTGCCGGCCGTGAGGGTATGAATTTCACCGAAGGTTGCATAAAAGTCAGGGAATTTCTTGTGGCAAAGCCTCGTCGTGACTCTGTTGAGCGCTTCCTCAGTGCGAAATTCGGGTATGGGCCAGTGGACGATGATCTCATTCAACCCGTCGAGTACGGCCTCGCCGGGAAGTGAGATGTCCCAGGCGCTCCATTCAGTGGTAAGAGTCATTTCCACTTGTAGCTGGCCGTTTAAGTCGAGCGAGACCTTCTCTTCACGAGGTCCGGGCTTGGGCAACCGGCAAACGAGGTTAAGTTTCACTGGCAAACCGGCCTCACCGACAAATATAAATTTCGAATACGGCCAGAAGGCGCGATAGAAACGCACGTCAGAATCGAGCCGAATACTGGACCATCGGGTGCCCTCCAGTTCCTGCGGTTGATGGGCTGAGGAGAGATAAAAGTAGTTAAGCAGATCAATCTCTTGGTCTTTTACGCTGTGCTCTTCGCGGCGGACACGATCGAGATGCTCCTTCGCCGGTACTCCGATTTCGTCGAGCACGTCCGCAATCGCTCCCAGGAGTGTTTTGTCGAGCCGCTTGTCGTTGTTACGGAAAAGATAATGGTGAAGCAGCGGCGATCCGGCCCGAAGGATCTTCTCCTCTGATTCGCTCATGTGTATGGGCACAGTGTTACGCGTCTGAAGATCTATATAACTGAGGAACACCTCAACAATGTGCGGCGAGAACTCCACTGCTCGCTTACAGAAATGACGGATCACGTCGTACGGTTGCCAGCGATGCGCACTGTGAACCGCAGCCAGAAAATTCGCCTCCGCTTCAGTTTCGAGTGAGGGAGCCATCTGATCGTTCACCAGCGCGTACCAGGGGACGTCAATTCCCTTCAGTGACTTCAACACACACGAAGCAGCTGCTCCCATCGCCACCTGCATACCTTCGGTTGTCAGGTGACAGTAGTCGACGAACAAACGCCGATCGGCGATCTCGCCATTCAGATACTGTTTGAACAGTGCCGGGCAGTCGACTACTTGATAGCCAAAGTTAGCGCTTTCTCTCCTCATCACCTCCTGCGTTATGGAGTACGGCCTGGGAATGTAGAGCATTGATGAGTCCCAGCTATTGGAGTCGCGGGCACTTTCGAGATACGCCCTTTCGCTCTCCACGTCGTGGGCCAACCTGGCGCAGTCAGCGAGAATGTAATAGCCCGCGGCAACCAGACCTCCGTCGATCTCGATCAGTTGCCTGGCAAGTTTCTCGGCTGTCTCGGCATCGCCGTTACTCAACGCGTTTTCCGCTTTTTGGTAAACAGTGATCCACTCGCGATTTTTATCGCCGCTAAGATATGGCGCATTGATATGCGGCTCGCGCCAGTCGCCGAGATTGAATTCGGGAATCATCCAAACAACAGGAATTCCCTTCTCAGTGAAGGCTGCGGTTATATCGCGGACCACGAGTGTGGAAGTCCGCTCGATGTACTCGTCGCTGATTCGCTTTACTCCCGCCATACCTTCTGTGGCCAGAGCCTTGTCAATGCGAACAATATCGGAAAAGTTCGGGTTGGGAACTCCCCAATTATTACCGGCAAAGAAGATCACGATATCCGGCTCGAGCTGGAGAGCGCTGAGTGCGAGGGCCCTAATCTCGTAAGCAAGGTTGGTCCGCGCCAGATCGACAACCTCAGTCTCGCCTTCGCCGAACTGTTGGTCGAGAATCATTTGCAAGACCATCGCGGGCGTGAAAGCTGGATCGTAGATATATCCGCGGGCCACTGACTCCCCCATCAACAACACACGTTTCTTCGTGCTCTTTGGCTCGAGGCGCGTGAGATTAGCCCAGTAGTGCCACTCGTCCATGGTGTCGAGACGGCGAACGAAAGCGGCCTTGCCGTTTTCATTTCTGCGTTCCCAGATGCCCACGTCGCCGTCGCGCCAGATCGATGACACTGCGAGGTTGCTAAGGTATTCGAGCTCCTCCTCCTCCCGTGATTTGGTGGCGGGTTTGTCTCCTCCCACGAAACCCGAAATGTTGAGCAGGTGAATTAATTCGCCCGCAGTGCCAGCGACTGCGAGTTTGGCCATGCGATCTGCGAAAGATTTTAAAAACTCCGGTGGGCGTTCGGTTGGGCGGTCCATGTTTTGACTCTCTTTCGTATTTTTAGAGCAGGGTGTAAACGGAATGCTCTACTACTCCCAGGGCATCCGGTGCTGGCTTGTCATCGAAATGGGCCAGTGCTTGCCAGAAGGCTGGAATACCCGATCGTTCGATGGCAAAGTCTTCAACCACCAGAACGTCGATCTGGGAACGGTTGAAACAGCGAATCGCATCGACTGGATTGCACACGATCGGTTCGCCCCGCATGTTGAACGAAGTGTTGAGAATGATTGGACAATCAGTGCGGCGGTAGAATTCCTGAAGCAAGGCGGCGAAACGCGGATTAGTGTCGCCATTGACTGTTTGAATACGAGCTGATCCGTCGATGTGAGTGATTGCCGGAAGATCGATCGGCGAGATCACGTCGCAGGTTTCGAGCATGAACGGAGACTCGTGATCGAGGTTGAAATGATTTTGAAACTCGGACTCGAGCACCGCTGGAGCAAAAGGCCGGAACGCCTCACGCATCTTGACCAGCGCGTTGATGCGATCGCGCATCTCTGGCCGGCGCGGATCCGCCAGGATCGATCGTCCGCCTAATGCTCGCGGGCCAAACTCCATC
>DATNJO010000444.1:0-2151 GCA_035603895.1 Pyrinomonadaceae bacterium | reverse complement strand
TACTGGCAAATGGCGGCACGGTCGCCATCTGTCCCGAAGGCGTTTCTCACGACGAGCCGGGCCTGCGGCCGATTAAGACCGGCGCCGCGCGTATCGCGCTCGCCGCGATCTCGACCGGTGAAGTGAAGGACTTGAAGATCGTTCCCGCCGGTCTTTACTACACTTCAAAAACAAGCTTCCGCAGTTCCGCATTGCTCTACTTCGGAACATCGATCGCGGTCACTCCCGTACAGCTCGAGCCCGACGGCAGTCCGCCTCGTGACGAGGTGCGAAAACTATCGAAAGAGATCGAAGATGCGTTGCGGGCCGTGATTCTCGACGCACGTCACGAAGAAGCTCTCCAAACCATCGCTCGCGCCGAACGTATCTTCTCGGCCGAAACACAGCAGGGAAGCGACAACGATAGTTTGACCGATGAGTTGCGTCTGCAACAGCGCTTTGTAAAAGCTTACTCGATTCTCCAAAGACACCAGCCCGAACGTTTAGGACGCCTCGAGCAGCGGATGATCCGTTTCGAAGAGGAGTTGAATCAGGCGGGGGTCGACGCCGAGGAACTCTCGCCGCCGTCGTCGACGTGGAGCGTCTTTCGCAGCATTATCAAACGGTCGCTGCTGTTTCTGTTGATGCTTGGGCCATCGCTCGTCGGCACGGTGGCGCATTATCCCGCGTACCGGCTCGGCGGGTATCTCGCGACGAAATTCTCGCGCGACGCGGAAGACATAATTTCAACAATCAAGATCATTTCTGCGATGCTGCTGTTTCCGCTGACGTGGTTGATCCTCGCGGTGGTGGGTTATTTCTTGTTCGGTTGGTGGGTTGCGCTCGCGGCTTTGCTTGTCATTCCAGTGTGCGGCTATATCGCCATCATCTTCTTTGAAGAACTGGATAAGTCGATCGCGGGCATACGCGTGCTTACGTTCTTCCTGGTCCGACGGCGATTCTTTGTGCGGCTGCTGGCGGAGCGTAAGGCTATCAGGAACGAGATCGTCTCACTAGGCAAGGAAAGTCCGATTGCGAGTGAGTAAGGGGTCTAGTTAGTTAGCGACCGCTGTAAAGGGGGAATCTGTTCGATCGCAGAGCAGGGGAATTCATTTTTTGCGCGATTTTTTCGAAGCCTTCTTCGAGCTCTTGGATCCCTTCTTCGTGCTGGTCCCGCCTCGGCCCACACTTCTGCCCCTGCGGCCTTCACTGCGCAGCTTGCCTGCTTCCATCAATTGTTCGTAAGCACCGCGAACAACATTGCGTGCTACCTTTAGGGTGTTGGCAAGTTCACGCTCGCTCGGGAGCAATGTGCCCGCTGCCAACTCTCCAGCCTCAATCAGCGTATCTAGTTGTTCGCGTATCTGGCGTGTCATCGACTCCGGCCGTTTTCGATTGACACGAACATTCAGTCTACTCGCCACTGTCTTGACTCCTCTTCAACGAAGTTTAGTTGTGGGGGTTCGTGGGGATTCTATGCACGCGTCTAGCGAGTGTCAAACACTTTTCTTGTCAGTATACAAAGGTTAGACCACCGTGAACTTGTCGTGATAGTGCGAGCCGATTGGGCCAACGGCGTTGATAGGGCCAGAAGTCGGTGGGTTTCTGATACAGGCTCACGAAATTGGTGGTACTTTCAGTACAACCTACAACCCCGGTAGGCCACAGCTATCAGAAACCCACCAACGAAGTTGGTGGTACTTCATACCTGGCCTGCCACCTTTTGTAGGTGAGTGTGAAAGTACCACCGACTAAAGTCGGTGGGTTTCTGATACAGGCTCACTATCGGACCAGACCATGCTTGCGAAGGATCTCCAGCGTACGGTCCAACGGCAGTGCTTCTACGGTACGGCCTTTGCCACTGACCGTCGTGGCTTTGAAGAGTGAGTTGTAGATTGCTTCTTCGGTCGCTTCGATCACGGCGAGGAAGAGTGGTGACATCGTGTCGTTTGCGAGTGTTTTAACGTTGCGGGGCAGGTTGCGTTCGTTTTGGTTTTGGGGACGGACGCGCACTTCGTCGGCGGTCGAGAAGGCGATGGCGTAGTCGCCGCTGCCGTTTGAGCCCGCTGAGCCGGTGCGCGCTAAACCCATCATCGCGCGGGCGGCCATGCGTTGCAGGTTGCGCGCGTCGACGGGCGCATCGGTGGCGATTACGATGATTATCGAACCGTC
>DATNJO010000443.1:0-5438 GCA_035603895.1 Pyrinomonadaceae bacterium | reverse complement strand
CACCCCTTAGTGGCCTTAGAAACGTGGCTGAGCACTAAGAACATGGATGAGCACTTATGGAAACCTTACTGAAAGATATTCGTTACGGAGTTCGCGCTTTATTAAAGCATCCAGGCTTTACTGCGATTGTCATTCTCACGCTGGCTGTTGGTATCGGTGCCAGTACGGCGATCTTCACGGTCGTAAATAGCGTCATGTTGCGGCGCTTACCTTATCGCACCGCCGATCGCATCGTCGCCATTCAGGAGCTTAATCCGAAGGGTGACCGCATTCTGTCAACGGCCGCCAACTTCATCGACTGGCGAGCGCAGCAGAGTGTCTTCGAACAACTTGCTGCTAGCAGGTCCGCCAACACCAACCTGACATTTGCGGATCAAACCGAACGAATCGACATGGCCCAAACGTCAGCGAACTTCTTTGACGTTTTTGGAATTGAGCCACAACACGGCCGCCTCTTTATTGCAAACGATGAGCAAGCAGGACACGAACCAATCGCAGTTCTCAGTGATGCATTATGGCGTCGCAGGTTTGCTGCCGACCCAGGAATTGTCGGGAAACCAATTACCCTTGACGGCAAGAGCTATGTGGTCGCCGGCATAGCACCAGCCGGATTTCAATACCCTGATAAAACCGAAGTGTGGCTGCCGCCCCTCAGAGTAGTGCCTGAGCTCAACGAGACCGCGGATCCGACTCAGAATCGGGGCTTGGGCTACTTGAGCGCCATTGGCCTTTTAAAATCGGGCATGACGGTGCAACAGGCCGCAAGCGAAATGGAAACAATTACAACTCGTCTGCGGCAGCAGTATCCGGATACCAACAGTCGTCGTTTCAATCGCGTAGTTGCGCTACAGGATCACCTGGTCGGTAAGTCCAACACGATGTTGTGGCTGCTGTTCGGGGCGGTCGTATTTGTGCTACTCATCGCGTGCGCAAACGTCGCAAATCTCTTGCTAGCAAGCGCTGCCGCACGCAGCAAAGAAATGGCAATTCGTGCCGCACTCGGGGCATCGCGGTTGCGCGTGATGCGGCAACTGTTAACCGAGAGTGCGTTGCTCGCAATCGCGGGCGGTGCACTTGGTTTGCTGCTCGCATTTGTTGGCGTCGCTGCAATCACGAGTTTCTTGCCGCCTGACTTTCCGCGTTTGCGGGAGATCGGTATCGACTGGCGCGTACTCGGTTTCACTCTGGCCGTTTCGCTGCTGACCGCACTTTTCTTTGGCTTCGCGCCCGCGCTCCATCTAGCGAAGACCGATGTTCAGGAAGCGATAAAGGAGACTGGTCGCGGCACTGCCGGCAGCGTGCGTCACAGTCGTCTGCGACATGCATTGATCATTGCGGAGGTTGCCTTGTCGGTTGTGTTGTTGGCAGGCGCGGGATTGTTGTTCCGGAGTTTTCTTGAGTTGCAGTCAGTAAACACCGGCTTCACGTCGCAACAAGTGCTGACTGCGAGGCTGTCGCCCTCTGGTCCACAGTTTAAAGAGGACTCGAATATCCTTGCGTTTTACAATGAGACGTTGGCACGCGTGCGCGCTTTACCTGGTGTGCAACAGACGGCATTGATTAGCACCCTGCCCTTGGGCAAGGGTCCAAGTACGAGACTCAGGGTGGATGGGCGTCCTATTCTCACCCCCGACAAATGGACGCAGGCCAATCTCCGTAGTGTCAGTACCGACTACTTTCAGGCAATGAACATTCCGGTAGTAAAGGGCCGGGCCTTGAATGACCAGGACGACAATAAAGCGCCTTTAAGATTGATGGTCAACCAGGCGTTGGTCGAGCGCGAATTTCCGGGTGAGGACCCGATCGGAAAGCGGATCACATTTGGAAGCACCGACGCAAACAAACAGCCGATCTGGTTGGAGATCGTTGGTGTGGCGGCAAACGTTCGCAGTACTGAGTTGCGCGAACCGGCAGTACCCGAAGTCTACGTACCGTTGGGGCAGGCCGTTTTCAGTCAGATGTCAGCAGTTATTCGGTCTACCGTGGAACCGTTGAGTCTCACGCCATCCCTTCGTCAGGCGGCGGCGGACGTTGACAGAACAGTACCCATCTCCGATATCAAGACGCTGGACAACATTGTCAGCGAGTCTATAACGCAGCCGCGTTTCAACCTGTTTCTGCTCGGACTATTCAGCGGGATCGCGCTGCTGTTATCGGCCGCGGGGATTTATGGCGTGACCGCTTACTCCGTTACGCAGCGCACTCAAGAACTTGGCATTCGTATCGCACTCGGCGCAACGGTGAAAGACGTGTTGAAGTTGGTCCTGGGCCAGGGAATGGCAGTGATCGCAATCGGTCTCGTGATCGGTTTGGCAGCAGCCTTTGGACTGACGCGCTTGATGCGAAGTCTGCTGTTTGGTGTCGGCGAAAATGATCCGCTAACTTTCGCCGCGATTACGCTGGTTCTGCTGCTCGTCGCGTTGTTTGCCTGTTATGTACCTGCGCGTCGTGCGTCGAAGGTGGATCCATTGATAGCGCTCAGGAGTCAATAAAGAAGAGTAGAGTCCTTGCTCCCCTATAACGACGATCTCAATCGCAACGGTTTTTAACCCTTCACAAGAGAGTTCAGACCCGGCTTTCGCCGCAACGGTAGGACTTCTTTATCAAGAATGTCTTATCCGTCTCGGCGTAGTCTCTAACCCTTTGGACCTTAAACGATCGCTTCTTACTTACATCTCACGCTCTAAATGGCTTTCATTCAATTGAGAGGAGAATTTCCGTGATTATCAAAATGTCTGTAACGGCTACTGAAGAGGAACTCAGTCATGTTATCGAACGAGTCAAAGAATGTGGCTGCGATCCTCATGTTAGCCGCGGAGTGGAGCACATCATCATCGGTGCAGTGGGTAGTCCTGACAAGCGCAACGAACTTGAAGCTTTGCGTGTTGCACGTGGTGTTGAAGACGTTATCCCCATTACCGATCCCTTCAAGCTCGTCAGCCGGCAATACAAGGTGGGGCGTTCAATTGTGAAGGTCGGTTCGGTCAACATTGGCGACGGGGCACCGGTTGTCATAGCAGGCCCATGTTCAATCGAATCGCGAGCACAACTACTGACGACCGCTCGTGCGGTGCGCGACGCAGGAGCCAATATGCTCCGAGGCGGCGCTTACAAACCACGCACTTCTCCCTACGACTTTCAAGGCTTGGGCGTCGAGGCCCTCCAATTCTTGAAGATCGCGCGCGAAGAGACAGGTCTCCCCGTGGTGACGGAGGTTATGAGCACTGAGGACGTGGAGATCGTCTCAGAGTATGCAGACATGTTGCAGGTGGGCGCGCGCAATATGCAGAACTTTTCGTTGTTGCGTCGCCTGGCCCAGTCGAAGCGTCCAATTCTTCTAAAGCGCGGACTCTCAGCGACCATCAAAGAATGGTTGTTGGCGGCGGAATATCTGCTCATGGGTGGGAATTCTCAAGTAGTTCTCTGCGAGCGGGGAATTAAGACCTTTGAGACCGA
Source organism: Pyrinomonadaceae bacterium (assembly GCA_035603895.1). Taxonomy (GTDB): domain Bacteria; phylum Acidobacteriota; class Blastocatellia; order Pyrinomonadales; family Pyrinomonadaceae; genus PSRF01. The sequence goes on along the minus strand of DATNJO010000443.1, from coordinate 1,982 downwards.
AACTCGCAATACGCTTGATTTATCGGCCGTGGCTCTAGCCAAAGAATTGTCACACCTGCCTGTCATCGTCGATCCATCGCACGCAACGGGAAGGCGCAGCTTGGTAGCCAGTGTTTCGAGAGCGGCCATTGCGGTGGGTGCCGATGGACTCATCATTGAAGTGCATCCTGAACCTGAGCGCGCGCTTTCTGACGGACCACAATCCCTTGATTTGGAAGGCTTCTCACAACTGATGGACCATTTAGATGAACCTCTGCCAAAACTGGCCAGGACTGTCGCAGTAGCCGCCTGAATGTTCTTTCTTCCGCGCACCGCCTAACATTTATCTGATTACGGAAATTTTTCCGTAACGCATGCCATTTCGAGGAGTTTGAAAATGCGTATTGCAGAACTGCGGGCCGAGATTGACGATATTGACAAGACCCTGGTCCGACTCTTGAATAGGCGAGCTCTAACCGCCATCGAGATCGGGCGAGTAAAGAGAACAGCCAACTTGCCACTTTGCGACGATGCCCGAGAGCGAGAGGTGGTCTCAAAAGTTTGTCAGGCCAATACCGGTCCCCTCGACGATAAGATTGTAAGCAAATTGTTTCGACGTATCATTCGCGAATCGCGTCGAGTAGAGGGCCGAGTCGTCAAACAAGCCTCGTGCACGAGCGCGCATGGGGCGGACCTCGATCATTGCCGAAGCGAAGTGAACTTGGAAAGGACCACGATCGTTGGCTGTGGTCTAATGGGGGCTTCATTTGCGCTGACCTTGCGTCGTTGTTGCCCTCATGTCCGCATTGCAGGTTGGGACTCCTCATCGATCGTGCTGGAACAGGCGCTTGAAAGAGGCATAATAGATGAAATCGACGAGGCCCTTGCTAGTGAGGAGACGTCCAGGTCTGACTTCATCTATCTCGCCATTCCGGTGGGAGATATCAAAAGCTTCTTCCGAGACCACGGGCATCAAATAGCACCCGGCGCCATTGTTTCCGACGCCGGAAGCACTAAATCAGAGGTATGCGAGGCCGCGCGGAATTACCTCACGAACGGACAACTTTTCATCGGTGGGCATCCTGTGGCCGGTAGTCACCTCAGTGGGCTCGACCATGCGCGTGCCGACATGTTCGAGAACGCGCCATACGTGTTGATTAAGGAAAATTCCGAAACAAGTGATGAAGCGTTCGAGACCATGATGGCGCTCGTTGAAATGCTTGGTGCGCGAGTTGTGGTAACAACAGCCGCAGAGCATGACCAGGCAATGGCGTTCGTCAGCCATCTTCCTCAGCTCATCTCAAGCGTGCTGGCTGTAACGATTGATAAACATGATCAGGCTGACATATTCAAGCAAATGGCTGGCAGCGGCTACCGCGATATGACGCGGTTGGCCCAGAGCTCGTGGTCCATGTGGGGCGACATCTTCGCCACGAATACCGGACCGATTGCCAATGCTCTGAACGAGATGCTTGAACAACTCGATGCCCTTCGGGATGAGCTACGTCGGGACGGTGACCGAAGTAATTCCCAACTAGCGAAAACCAGCGCACTATTCAATCGGTCCAGCCCACTTTCTCAGGGCCATCATCCTGGATTGTAGAGCCGTCTTAATTTGGCCCGCAGATCGAAAAAAAACGAAGCAATCGCTCGGCGGATGAAGTGAGGAGTTGTTGTGCAGGTTACGTGTGAAAAGACACCAGCACGAACGCGCTCGCGTTGGCTTGTGCGTTCGGGAGAAAAGCCGAAAGCAAACATTAGGTTGTTTTGCTTTCCGTACGCCGGAGGCAGCACCAACATTTATCGCTCTTGGCAAGGGCTTCTGCCGGAAACAATCGACGTGGCGCCGGTGCTACTTCCCGGGCGCGGCGAGTGTCTCTCAGAAGCTCCATTCGTCCGCTTGTCGGAGATAGTTGAAGTAGCGGCGCACGAGCTGGCACCCTACTTCGAAGAGCCGTTTGCGTTTTTTGGTCACAGCATGGGAGCGCTTATTGGTCTGGAGC
>DATNJO010000442.1:0-8781 GCA_035603895.1 Pyrinomonadaceae bacterium | reverse complement strand
ATGCGTGCGCGCAGGATTACGAAGGTTTCTACAACGAGGAAATTCACTACCGGCAGAACCATTCGTATCCGCCGTTCGTGGCGTTGGCGAGTCTGTTGGTCCATGGCGTAGACCTCGCACGCGTGCGCGCTGACAGTCTCGAACTCCGCAAACAACTGGACGCGGCGAACGAGGGACGAAGGTGCCGCATCCTCGGCCCCGCACCGGCGCCACTCTCGCGGCTCAAAGGCGAGCATCGTTTCCAACTCCTCCTCAAGTCGCGCAGCCGTCGCCACCTGCGCGAAGTGGCGGACGCGGCACTAAAATCCGCGTCTGAAAGCGGCGTAAGCCTACGCTCCGTCAACCTCGAGATCGATCCCGTTTCCATAATGTAAGCCACAAAGAGGCACAAAGGTCCCATGAAACTTTCAGAACTTGCGCAATTAACCGAGGCCCGCGTTGAAGGATCAGAAGACATCGAGATCCACGGCGCGGCCGGGCTCGACGAGGCGACTGAAGGACACGTGACCTTTCTCGCCAATCCGCGCTACACGCCGCGCGTGAACACGACGAACGCTTCAGCGATCTATCTCAGCGAAGACGCGCAGACCGATCGCAGCATCGCGATCCTGCGCGTAAAAGATCCGTACCTCGCGTACACGCGCGCGCTGCGCATCTTTCATCCCGAACCGCCGCTGGCTGCGCACATTCATCCCTCGGCTGTAATCGATCCGACCGCGCGCGTCGCGACGAATGTTGCTATCGGCGCCTGCGCCGTGATCGGACGCAATGTCGAAATCGCGGAAGGTGTCTGCATTCATCCAAACGTCACGATTTACGACGACGTTTCGATCGGCAAAGAGTCAACGATTCATTCCGGCACTGCGGTTCGCGAAAGAACCGTCATCGGCGAACGCGTCGTGATTCACAACAACTCGGTGATCGGTTGCGACGGTTTCGGTTACGCGAAGGACGAACAGAAGCGCTGGCTAAAGATTCCGCAAACCGGAAGAGTCGTGATTGAAGACGATGTGGAGATCGGCGCGGGCACGACGATCGATCGGGCGTCGGTCGGTGAGAGTCGCATCGGACGTGGCACGAAGCTCGACAACCTGGTGCAGATCGGTCACTCGTGTACGGTGGGCGAAGATTCGTTGCTGTGCGCGCAGGTCGGACTCGCGGGAAGTTCGCACATTGGCAATCGAGTTATTTTAGCCGGACAGGCTGGAGTTGCGGGTCACTTAACGATCGGAGACGACGTCGTTCTTACAGCCAAGAGCGCGACGAGTCACGACATTCCTGCGGGGAAAATCATTTCGGGCATTCCGGCGTTTGATAACAAAGACTGGCTGAGATCTACAGCAGCGTTTCGCCGTTTAGGAGAGATACAGCGTACCGTTCGCGAGCTACAGCGTTTAATAAAAGCCACGGATACCACGGACAAATCCGTGTAAGTCTGTGGCTCTAAGTGATCGCGCCGCCGTCGACGATCACGACCTCGCCGTTCATAAAACTATTCCGCTCGCTCACCATGAACGCCGCGTATTCGGCAAGCTCTTCGGGGCGACCGAGACGGCCCGCTGAAGTCCAGAAGTCGTGCATCTGAAGAAGCCGATCGGGTAAAGCCTGCGCGAGATCGGTGTCGAAGATTCCCGCCGCAATTGCATTCACGCGCACTCCGAAGGTCCCAGCTTCACGCGACAAACATTTAGTGAAACCGATCATCGCGGCTTTCGAGGTCGCGTAGTGGACCGCGGTCGGAAGCGCGCGCATCGCTCCGATTGAAGTGATGTTGAGGATGGTTCCCTTTCGCTGGCGAATCATCTGCTTGTACATCGGCTTGGTGACGGCGAAAAGACTGTCGACGTTGGTGTGAATCACTTCGTCCCACGCGCGGTCGGTGGTGGTCGCGAAATTGTCACCGCGATTGATGGCCGCGTTGTTGACGAGGATGTCGACGCCGCCCCACTTCTCGACCAGTTCACGCGTGAGTTTCTTCATCCCAACGCGATCCACGACCGAGATCTTCGCGTTGAACGCGCGGCGTCCGTGGGCCTCGATCTTGCTGCTCATCTCGGCGGCCAGGTCGTCACGCGAGTTGTAACTGAACGCCACATCCGCCCCTTCACGGGCAAAAATCTCGCAGATGGCCGCACCAATACCACGCGTTCCACCGGTGACGAACGCGCGTTTTCCCTCAAGCAAAAGGCTCACTTAGCTATTTTTCTCCTGAATTAAGACCGGGGCTAGTTTTAATGACGGGCGATTAAAGCGTGAAAACCGTAGGTCCGTCAATTCGAGCCAGCAGGGCGGAGAGCGAATGCTGGACGAAATCGATGCGAATTTCGCTGTAGTAGAGCCCCTGGCGCAGCCCGCCGAGCGCGAAGTCCGGGCCAGGTAGTATCGCTCGATCGCGCTCCTGAATTATTAACCGGTCGAGAAACGAAACACCGTTGGCAAACGCTCGACGATAAGCGTTGTCGCGAGCCTTGTCCGTTAGGCCGAAGGTTACTGTGAGCGCAGCCGCGAGACCTTCGAGATACACGGCGGTAGTGTAGCCGGGCGTCTCTGGTTGGTGGTCGTTGATGAACGCACCGGACTTGTCCTGCTGATAGCCCAACAGCCAATCCGCGACTTCGAAAACAAAATCTGCAAACGCTTTTTCTCGCGTCACCTCCCACCACTTGCTGAACGCCTGAAGCAACCACGTGACTTGTCCGAAGTGACGCTTGTAACGAAAACGGTGGCGGTAGTAGTGAAAGCTGGCTTGCAATCGTTCGCGATCGATCTCGGTTGCGCGTAGTTGAGAAGCTGACGCAAGGGCGAGCAAAACTTGACCGGGAAAATAGTCTTGATAAGCATCGGGCGCACGATCCTCACCATTGTGAGTCAGGATGCGACCGTGCGGAAGTTCGATGCAGGCCCACAGTTTGGCTGCGAGATCTTTGATTCGTGAACGACGCGGATCGTCCGATGGCAGTTCACAAAGCGCTAACAATTGAAATGAGACTTCTGCCACCGTTTCACTCTCAATCTGCTTGAGAGAATTGAGCACTGAGTCGGCTGCGTCTCTCAGATCATCCCCACCCAAAACTCTGTGAGCACGCTCGAACACCCAGGCACCATAAGCTTGCCTCGCCGGATCGACACTCTCGAAGAGCCGGTTGTGAAATGGTTGGTAACGCGAATAGAACGTTCCGTCTTCACGCAAGTGCTTGAGTAGATAACGCCGGTGCAACGCAACATGGCGCGCAATCAGATCGTCTGGCGGCAGGTCAGCACTCCGTAAAGGAAAGCCACCGAGTGTGGACCATACTCCACCGCTCTCTGCTAACCACGTCGCGCAATCAAACCGGCACCAGTTATACGGCGGCTCACTCAGTTTCGCTTTTTCCAGCACCGACTTTGCGTAACTCACCGGATCGAGATTCCACGTTGAAGCGACAAACGGCAACAGCAGCCCTAGTTGCTCGCCGCGAAACGCCATCAGCAACTGTTCGCCGTGACGATAGTAATTAACAATCTCTTCGGGTGCTGCCTGTCCGATTACGAGCGGATCGAAAAGCAGCGAAACACTCACGGCCACCAAATTCGGATCGGTCGGCGTGTTGTCACTAAACCGCTCGTCGCGAACCGCAGCTTCCGCCATTCTCTTGAGATCACGATCGAGTTCGCGAACCTTCGTGCCCATGCAACCGCGTAACTGCCCGTTGATATAAACCGTGAGATACAACGAATCGACGTTTTTCGGTAGAGCATCGTCAACCAAAAGCGCCGTGGTTTCCGCAATGTCGAATAACTGCGCCACAACAAGATCTCGCGCCCGCTCGGCAATCGGACCACATACGTCGCGGTCCTTGTGCCACGCAACCTTCTCTCCCGCCGGAACACCGCTCGGTTGCCACGCCGCTTCCGGCTCGATCGCTTTCACCACGTCGTGCCGAAACAGTTCGTACGATTCAAACGAAACGAGTTTCGCATTCTTGATCCGCGCGTGTTGAAACTGGTGCCACTCGTTTCTGATTCCCGGCATTCGCGGCAACGCGCCGCCCATTTTTTCGCGCCGCTCCAGACTCCGCACCACGATGCCATAACGATCGTTATCGAGTTGGCCCGGAGTACATCGCTCCAACGCATTAAAGAACGTAACGGCGATCGCGCTTTGATCGACGATCTTCAGTCCCTCTTCACCTTTCGCTATTTGCGCGGCCGTACTCAACGAACCCATCACGACGTCTTCGGCCGCAGTGCCGGGCGTTTCGTGCGGAAAATGCCAGAACCCGCCGCGAGCAAAGCGTTGATGAAGGTTCGTGCGCGAACGAAGACTCACCCACACGCCACCGGTTGAATCGTAATCCTGGTTCAACGTTGACGGTGCCCGCAGCAACCGGCCCGACGACAAGTATTCCGAGATCACGATGCGCGCGAGTTGCGCGGGATGCAGATGTTCAGGCGCTCGCTCGTCGTGCCATTCAAACTTCGGAAACCACTTCGACGGATTGGCCAGCGGCTGCTCTTCGTCCGGCATCGCGGAAATGAAATCGTCCCAGATGTCGTAGACGGCTTCCATGTGATAGCCGCGCTCCTGCATCCGTGCATAACCGCCGTACCAACCAAAACGCACAAGGCACACGCCGCCTTCAACGCGCAGCCCGGCTTCTTCCAGCCGCGCGGTCGCCTCTTCCATAGAGATTCCCGAACTCACTGAATCATCGATCAGCACGACCGGTTCGTTTGGATCGACATCGCCCTCGATCAGTTTGAGAGACCCGTGTGGCTTTCGTTCTTTTCTGACGAGCAGACCGCGGTATCTGTCGTCCTGAAGAATGCACGATTGCAGAATCGGAACAGCGGTCAATCCGTAAGTCGCCAATTGACGACCGTCGAATCGTTTGAGGAGTTCGAGCAGACACTTACCGGCCAACTCGGCCCCGCGCGTGGAGAGCGTCACGGCCAAAGAGTCGAGCATCCAGCGTCCTGAAGTACCGTCGCGCGAGAGTATTGGTTGAGTTTCTGAACGATGAAGAATGCCGCGGCCACGCAGCATGTCGAGCAGCTCGATGCGTTCCGAGTGGAACGACTCAGGCAGCGAGGCGAGCGTGGCGGAAAGCGGTTCGCGCAACATCGAATTCAGGTTTTGACAGGATTTACAGGACTAACAGAATAAGAATCTTGTTAATTCTGCAATCCTGTCTATATATACGCGTTCTCCGGAAGCGCGAGACTGAGATAACGATTGTCGAGGTGGACCATGAAATTTCGTTCGACAAACTCCTGGATCGCTTCGTCAACCCACGGAGCGCCGTCGAAGTGCGCGGCGATCTCTTTCGCGCTGCGCGCATCACCACAATATTCGTAAAGTTGCGCGTAGTGATCCGAATAGCTCGTGGTCGAAGCGGAACCGTTACGACCGTCTTCGATCAGGATGGTTCCCCACCCTTTGCGAAAGCGAAGGTACGGCTTCGGACGCTGGCGCCAGCGATACTGCCAAACGCCCACCGCATGGAAGATCTCTTCGTATTCATCGTCCTGAAGCGTGTTGCCCATTTCGTGTTCGAAGTAGTACGAAACACGATTGAGATCGAAACGATCTTTGGGATACAGGTAGTTGTAACAAGCCGAGTGAACCAAACGGCTGACCGACTGCGTTTCAGGCTCGTTGTACATCGGCGAACCGCGATCGGCGCGTGCTTTGGCGACTGCCCACGGCGCCTGAAAGTGATGGATCTTGGAAATAACATCGCACTGCGCGCGGTAATCCTCCAACGTTTCACCGGGAAAACGCAGCAGAATGTTGTAGAGATTATTGATGCCGTAATAAGTGGACCACTTGATCAACTCAAGGTTGCGCATGCCGGTCGTGTGTTTGCGCATAAGCTTGAGAATGTGAGTGGAAAAACTCTCCACGCCCGGCTGAATCGAAAATAGTCCGCCCTGGCGCATCAGCTTGAGCTGCGCCCGAGAAAGACTGGGCCGCACTTCATAGTGGAGACGAAGGTCACTCTTCGCCTCGCTCAATTGCGTGAATAGTTTATTGATGTACTCGGGCTCGATGATGTTATCGATCGCGTTGAAATCCAGTATGCCGTAGCGCTCGGAAAGTTGATCGAGTTGCTGAATGACGTTATCGACGCTCTTCGATCTGAATTCCATGCCCGCGCGATTCAAGCCGCAGAACGTGCAGTGGTTCTTCACGCCCCACCAACAGCCGCGCGCGGTTTCGATTGGCAACAGAACTTCCTGAGCACTGTTGTATTTTCCGTAACCGCCTTCCTTGCGCGCGTAGAAATACTCGTCGAAATCAGGCACCGGTGTCTTGTTCATATCGCTCAGGTTCGGCGCGCGTCCGGCATACTTGATCGGATCCCCCTGATCGCCGCCGCGCCACATGACGCCCGGCATGCCGGCGAGAGATTCTTTGTTGGACAAACGGCGAATCGTCTTCGGTAGTGTTTCGTCAGCATCGCCGCAGTGAATGAAATCGACCTGCGGACAGCCCTTCATGATCTCTTCGGCGATGTCGTCTTCAAACGTGGCGCCGCCCATGATGATCGGAGTCTCGGGATAGCGTTCCTTCAACGCCCGCGCCAGCGCGATGCTGGCGAGAGTTTGCTGAAACACTACAGAGAAACCGATCACGCCGAAACGGCTCCAGTCGACACTGTTCACACAAAAATCGATGAATGCCGGCGCCTTGTTTTCCCGGATCTCGGTCAAATCGGCCATCGTGCAGCCTGCATGTTTGCAGATCGACTCGAGATTGGAGCGGTAAGCTTCGAAGTAATCCTCGTTTTTAGCAAAGTCGCCAAAAGCGGCTTTGGTCCAGATCCACTCGCCGACCATGCACGGATAGACGTCGGAGAGCGCTTCAGTGATACGCCACCCGACGTACGATCCGAAGTACATGAACATCGAGAAGGTTTGAACGGGAATGCCTTCACGCTCGAGCGTGGGCTTCAACAGCGCGAGCTGAAAAGAAGGAAACCGCGCTGAGAGCGTGGGCATGCTGATGAGAGCAACTGGTTTTATTGACTCTGCACTCATAGACCATTACCTCGGCCAGATTGAGATCTGGTCCTAAACAATTCCTGCCACAGACGAACACAGACAGACACGGAGGCTATAAACAAAACGAAGAAAGCGTACTAAGTCTGAATTAAACTCAGTCCGCGTACGTCCGTGTTTGTCTGTGGCCACTTAAATCTCGCCACCCTGGCGTTAGCGCTTTGGAGATTGGGGCGCTATTTCTGGTGATATTTCCGGAATGGGACGCGGCGCTTTTTCCGGCGCTACTTCCGGTATCGGTCTCTTCTCCGGGGCGATTTCCGGAATGGGCCGTGGCACTTTGTCCGGGGCTATTTCTGGTCGTATTTCAGATTTAATTTCGGGTGCGATCTCCGGCTGAATCTCTGGTTTGATCTCCGGGGCGATTTCGGGATTGATTTCAGGCGCAATTTCAGGCTGAATTTCCGGTTTTATTTCCGGTGCAATCTCCGGCTGGATCTCTGGTTTGATCTCCGGGGCAATTTCAGGCTGAATCTCGGGCTTTATTTCAGGCGCGATTTCCGGCTGAATTTCAGGATAGCTTTTCTTGTATTGGTCACTCATGGATTTTCTCCCAAGGAACGTGAGCATTCAGAGGTTAAGTGAGACCAGCAACAGGGGGGGTTAACCGTTGTGGCAGAAGTTTCGAGTTACGAGGGAACGGGCGCAGCGTAATGCTATCTCACGGTCCGTGTCAACAGAAATTATGGTCCTATCTGAACCAACTAATGATCGTGAAACGATCGCCGCTAGTAACCGGCAAAACTTCGTGATAAGTGTCGGCCCTGAAACCCACGAGCAGGCCCAGTTCGCCGTGTAGCGGAAACGATTCCACATCCGCGTCTCTTTTGTCGTAAAAGGTGAGCGCGCCGCCGGAGAAGCAGTTTTCTTTTGGTTCGGCCGAGTGGTCGTTAAGAAATGCGATCAGTGAGATTTTGCGGATTCTAAGGTGATCGAAGTCGAGTGTGTCGGTGTTGCCGTCCTGGTGACGCACGAAAAAGTCGCCCGGTTGATAACGGAGAAATTGCGGCCGCTCGCAGTCCGTCAAGGAGTGTCCGAAATGGGCCTCGAGGGCCGATTTCTGCGCCAGCAGCAGCTTGTGGACGTGCGTGATGGTCTCCGCGGAAGGGTGCAAACTCGTGGTCTTGCGAACGTCTTCGTGAAGGGTGCTGTCGGAGCCCTGAATGTAAACCGGGGCGTGTGTGGTCGGAGAATCACACAGCTCCGCGATCAAATTGCCGCACGTTTTCGCGTCCAAAAAATTTTGGAGTAAGAACAAGTTGAAATGTGAGGCACTTAAACCAGACATCTTCTTCCCTTGCCGAACTATTTTTTGAAGACAATTCTATCCTCAAACACGCAACAATCAAGACCCGTGCTCAGCAAACATTCGATCGCGTGAGCGGGAGTCTCCACGATTGGCTGGCCCATGCGGTTGAACGAAGTGTTAAGAACCATCGGAACGCCGGTGCGTTCGTAAAACCGCCTGACCAACTCGTAGAACCTGCCGTTTGCTTCGCGTGTCAACGTTTGCAGCCGGCCGGTTCCGTCAGCATGGACTATCGCGGGCACTTCGTCTTTCCGTTGCGGATTCACTTCGCAAACTCGCAACATAAACGGGCTCTCCGGCGACGAGCCGCCAAACTCAAACCAGTTTGGCGCTTCCTCAAGAATCGCCGCGGGCGCAAAGGGACGAAACGCTTCGCGCATCTTCACGCGCCGGTTGAGTATCTCCTTGCCGTCGGGGCGGCGCGGATC
>DATNJO010000441.1:0-2228 GCA_035603895.1 Pyrinomonadaceae bacterium | reverse complement strand
CCCCGGGAGAGATGTAACGTAACACTCCTTTGCGGTCGATGAGAAATGACATCGGAATGGAATTTACACCGTAGTTGAGTTCGTTGACATCTTCCTCGTCGACCACGATGCCGTACGGCAGCCGGTTCCGCTTCTTAAACTCGCGCAAATACACGAGCTCTTCGCCCGGCGTCATCTGCTTTTGACCGCCATGTCCGTAATACTTCGTGAGCCCGAGAATCACGAGTCCCTTGTCTTTATACTTTTCGTGCCAGCGTGTGAGTTGCGGCAGCGTGACCTGGCACGGTCCGCACCAATGCGCCCAAAAGTCGAGCAGGACGACCTTGCCACGCAGATCTGAAAGTTTCACCGGGGTTTGATCGATCCATTGGTTGCCAATAATTTCCGGGAGCGAACCTTTTGCAGGTTCGTCGAAGATCTTCTCGATGTCGAGCTCGGGATCGAGCGTGAACAAACGGAACGTCGCCAGCTTGTAGAGATTTCCTGAGGGCAACTCAATCGACAAGCGGCGCAGATCTTCGAGTGTCTCGATGGCTTTCGCTTTTTGATTGGTTTTCGTCTGCGCGTCGGCCAACAGGAAACCGGATTTGAGCAGCATGTCGTCGCGACGAAAGACCTCGGTCTTATTTGTCTTGCTGAACTCTTTCGACGCGGCGAGCATTTGCTTCGCGTGTGTGGCCATCGACGTGTAGTCTTTGCCGCGGAAATAAGCGTCGGTCAGCAGGAGTTCCATGCGGTAGCGATCGTCGGCGCTTCGCGGTTTATGACGAGCGTATGCCGCGACTGCGGCTTTGGCTTCGTCGAGCAGGTTCTTTTTAACCGCATACAGCACGACGACGTTTCGCGCGGCTTGTGCTTGCGCGCCGTCGGGATCGTTCTTCAGCAGCAGGCGCATCGTTGTGAGTGCGGCATCGGCGTCGCCGGCGAGATGATGCAACATGCCGAGGTAGTAAAGATCTTCATTCGATAGCGGTGAACGTGCTTTCAGTATGCCGGCGTTCTTTACCGCGAGTTCGTGCTGTTCCTTTTTTGTTTGCGCTTCGAGCTTTGGATCGTAGGGCAGCTTCTTTTTGTTGAATTCCTGGTAGCGTCTGGCGAGATAGCCGTTTGCGTCTTCGTACAAAACATGCGCCGGACGATCATCAGGCTTGGCCGGATCGTCCGATTTGGCGTCGAGAGCCTGTTGCGCCACTAGAGACGCGGGTAGCATTAGTAACAGCAGAAAAAGCTTAACGAATTGCATTTGGCTTAACTTACATGCGCCAGATCGAAACGATTGGGACTAAAAGCAGCGAGCAGCGGCGAAATGCGGCCGGCTACGACAGCTTCGGCAATCAACTCTCCGGTGACGGGCGCGAGTAGGATTCCATTCCGGTAATGTCCCGTTGCATAAAAGAGCCCGTCAATTTCACCACAAGGCCCCAGCACAGGCAAACCGTCAGCGGCGCGCGGGCGCAGTCCGGACCAGGTGTCTGTTATTGGCAGGGTGGAAATCTTTGGCGAGATTTCGTGGGCGTTCGCGAGAATGTGGCTAATGCCTCCGGCTGTTACTTGTTTTGTGAAACCGGCGTTTTCGCTTGTGGAACCGGCAAGCAGGCGGCCGTCGTGGCGTGGCACGAGATAGCCGCGAGGGCTGTAGATTATGTGGCGCGTGAGTTGAGGTTTCGCGTCGAAACAGATCATCTGGCCGCGGACGGGTTCGATCTTTGGCGTGCGTGCTTGTTCGATTGTGCTTGACCACGTGCCCGCAGCGACGACGACCTTTTGACAGGTGACTGAACCGCGAGATGTCTCAACACGTGTTACACGGCCGCGTTCGATTCCGATCGATTCGACGGTCGTTTCGCTTGAGACGTTTACACCTAACTTATCAACACTATTGACGAGCGCGTTCAGCAGCCGACGGTTCTCGACCTGAATGTCACGCGGAAAACGAAGCGCCCCACGAACAGTTTCCGCAACGCATGGCTCTAACTCGCGCGCTTGCGACAGCGTCAACTTCTCAACAGCCAATCCCGCGTTTGCTTGCCACTCGTACCGCGTCTCGATGTCTCTCAAATCCTCATCTGTGAACGCCACGTAAAGCGTCCCCGTCGTATCCAGTTCAACGTCAACACCCGTCTCTTCACGCAGCGACGCCGCAAACTCCGCATAAAGATCGCGACTCTGGCACGCAAGCTCGAAAAACTCGTCACGACCATTCGCTTCCGCTTGCGGCGCTAGAATTC
>DATNJO010000440.1:0-11669 GCA_035603895.1 Pyrinomonadaceae bacterium | reverse complement strand
AGACAATAGAATCGGCAATCCGCCAAAAGCTGCAACGAAGCCGATAATGCCCAGCATGGCGGGGTTGTCGTACCCGCCGGAGATTTCGAAGGCGACGATCTTGATCTTGGCCACGATGGCCACAAACGCCACTGCTACACCGATGCCTACGGCCCACAATGTGTCGAGCTTCAGGATGCCGTTCTTTTCCCGGTAGCATTTCACAGCCGCCCCAAAGAGCGCGCCGATAATCACTGCAAGCACCAGAGTTGCACTGCTCGGTTTAACTCTTAGCTTCACTCGCTGAACGAGATCGGTGATTTCGCGCCCGTTGCCGTCGTCGTAGGCGATCTCCAGAACCAGTTGGCTTGAGTCGCCAAAACCGTTCAGGAGATTACTGAACGAGATTGGCGCGGTTTGCAGCTCGACGGGGACAGTACCGCGTTGCAGCGGTTTGATAGTCAGGTCTTTGAATTCCACCGTCGAGCGTTGGACCAAGCCGGACGGTTCAGAATCCACCGTTATCGATCGAATCCTGGCGGGATACTCCTGGAAATTGTTTAGGAGCACGACATCATACTTATTGCTTGCGCCGGCGAAAAACTCGGGCGCACTCTGTGCGTTGTTGAGCACATTCAACTTGCCGTCTTTTCGTACGCCGACGAAGAGTGGAAGATGCTCCTCCACCGGTAGTTGATTCGGGTACTTGAAGATGATTGAGACGTAGTAATTTCTTGGCTCGACACCTTCGCGAATGTTAGCGAGAAATTTGTATTCGGTGGTTCGCAGACCTCTTTCCCCGAGGGTCGAAAAAGGTTTGCCGTGTTTCTTAAAGTCAATCTTCGGATCGGAAGACTCGAAGGTGATGCTCTCTAAGTCGGCTGGACCTCGGGTTCCTACGGAGACCTTGACCTCCAGGTGGTCATTGCCGGCGTAGGCCAGTGCAACGTCGTAAGAGACTATGCAGGTGAAGTTCTGAGAACCTCCGGTCACGTTGTACTCGTAGTTCGTGGCATTCGCGGTCGATCCGGCGGCGATGATGATGAGCAAAACTACAATGAGGGGTTTGGAGGAGTAGTTCATCATAATGATCGCGCAGCGCAATGGTTGTGCCAGTAAAATAAATCGGTGACTGGAAAGGGGTTCGAGGGTTTGCTGCGATCGGGCCGGGTAGAATGTGTGAACAATAGAGGACAGGAGTGTGCACAGTTGTTGATTAACGGAGGGGCCGCTGGATCTGGAAGTTTGGCGTTACGAGAAGCGAGTTAAGCCACAAGAGGCACAAACGGAGCTGAGTAGCCCTCGCCGAACTGCCTTCAGTAACGGTAACCCTGTTTTGCGCTTCTTGTGCCTCTTTGTGGCATGGTATCTTGTTGAGCCTCGTCCAGTTCAAAGTGGGGAGTACCAGACAAACAATGCGTCAGAATCCATCCCGGCAGTGGCTGCTAACTCTGTTAATTTTCGCCGTTGCACTCTTTCTCGCTCCGCGGGCGGGCGCGCAACAGGCGTGTTTCACGTCCGCCGAACGCGAGCGAGCGGTACAGACCGCGAAGGTCTATCGAACGCCCGATCCGGGTTACGATCCGGTGCTTGGTTACAATCCAGCCACTGGACCACGCCGCGGCGCACCGCCGGTCGATGAGAACGGACGTGCGAAGCCGATCAATTGCGTGGCAAACAAGGACGACTCGCCCGGCTCGGGCACGACGCCCAAGTTTCATTGCTCGATTCAAGGGGTGACTGACGAAGAAAGTCAGTTGATTCGCTACAAGATCAAACCGCACTTCAAGGGCCAGTCGCTCGACAAAAGAAACGGTGAAATTTACGGCGAGTTTTTGTCGTCGCGTTTTTCGCAAGCGCTTGGTTTTTTCGCTGACGACGAGTGGGTCGCGGACGTTACGTGTCCTGATTGCGAGAAGAGTTTGACCCGCGGTTTTCAAGGCGCGAGTTTTTCGCCGTTTCAACCAGCGGCCGGCATCGAGCTGCCGCTCGCCAAGGGACTCGACGTCGACTGCAACAACAAGGATTCAGGTTCGCTGGCCGAATCGCTCCAAAAGATCGCTCAGAACTCGCGCGCCGAGGTGGACGCGTTCAAACTCTGGCTCGGGTTCATCGATCATGGCGACACCAAGACTGACAACCACAAGTTCGCGTGTCTCAAGTCACGAAAGGAAGGGAACACGCGTATATGCGAACCGGGCGAAGCAGTGTTCTACATCGGCGATATGGGATCGACCTTCGGCTTTTCGAGTTCCAGCGAGAAAAAGGCGCGGTTGGATGCCTGGCGCAAGAAAGATCCGATCGAAGTCAGTGGTGGACGTTGTACGGCAACCGCAAAGAGTATCGGCGACACGAGTATTTCTGAAGGCGGGCGCAAGCTGTTGGCCGATAATCTTCAGCGATTACTCGACGCCGAACAACAGAACGGAACGATCACCAAAGTTTTCGCGGCTTCGCGGAATGCGGAGCGCGATCGGCCGGCGGCTGAGTGGACTACGGAGTTTGTGCGAAAGGCGCGCATGATCATCGACGCGCGCTGCTCGAACTGAAAGTGCCTCCCGCAAAGGAGCCACGGCGCAAAGGAGATTACCCTCCAAAACCACTTTGCGTCTTTGCGCCTTTGCGGGAAAACAATCTTACATAGGGAAAGTAATGCAATCTGAATCACCCTCTCGAACTAAACCACACCGTTTTCTTGCCTGGTCAGTACTCAACCGCGATCTGTGCCAGTTGGAGTTCTTCAGACGCGTGCTCGAAGAAGCGACTGACACGTCGACGCCAGTGCTCGAGCGGTTGAAGTTTCTCTCGGTGTTCTCCTCCAACCTCGACGAATTTTTCATGGTGCGCGTTTCGGGCATCAAGGAAATGCTGCCCATCGACGATATTGGGCCAATGCCCGGCGAGTTGATGCCGATAGAACAACTCGCAGCGATTCGTAATCGCGTGCTCCCGCTCGTCGAGGAACAAACGCGGTGTCTTCGCGACGACGTGTTGCCGGAGCTTGCCGCTAACGGCGTTGTCATCGCGCCGTACAAAACGCTTTCGAAGGATGAAAAACGCAGCCTCGCGCAGTACTTCATGAAAAACATTTTTCTGGTACTGACCCCGCAGGCTGTTGATCCGTCGCGCCCGTTTCCTTACATGTCGAATCTCAGTTTGAACATCGGGCTTACGGTTGAAGGTAATCCGGGAGACACGCTCGCCGGAGCGCCGATCGGCACTGAAGCGCGAATCGTGCGGATCAAGGTGCCGCCGGTCGTGCCGCGCCTGATTCCGGTGAATCCGGGCGAACTGAAGTTTGCGCTTGTTGAAGAGGTGATCGAAGCAAACATTCACGCGCTGTTTCCGAGCATGCACCTGAGCAAGGGCCATCTCTTCCGCGTCACACGCGATGCGGACGTTGAGATTCGCGACGACAAAGCAGCCGACTTGCTGGCACTGATCAAGGAGTCGTTGCGCGAACGCCGTTTTGGTTTGGCGGTGCGGTTGGAAGTCGCATCGTCGATGCCGAGTGAGATGGTGGAGTATCTGACTAACTCACTCCGAATCGAGCGGGACGACGTTTACAAGGTCGACGGATTGCTCGATGTGCCGCAGTTGATGGAGCTTTACAGTCTCGACAAACCGGAACTCAGGGACAAACCGCTGAAAGCAGTTCCGCCGGCGGCTTTGCGAAAGAACGAATCGGTTTTCGACGCGATCAAAAAACAGGACCTGCTCGTTCATCATCCTTATACGACCTTCGCCACGGTTGTTGACTTCATTCAGTCCGCGGCTCACGATCCGGATGTAGTGGCCATCAAGATGTGTCTCTACAGAACGGGCAAGAAGTCTCCGATTCCACAGGCCCTAATCGAAGCGAGCGAACGTGGCAAACAGGTCACTGCGGTCGTGGAGATCAAAGCGCGCTTTGACGAACAGCACAACATCGATTGGGCCAAGCGCCTGGGCGAATCCGGCGTGCACGTCGTCTACGGTCAGGTGGGATTGAAAACGCATAGCAAAGTTACTCTCGTCGTCAGACGCGAAGAGGACGGTTTACAAACTTACACACACATCGCCACCGGAAACTACAACCCGACAACTTCGCGGCTCTACACCGATCTCGGCTTGTTAACGAGCGATTCAGTTATCGGCGACGATGCCACCGACCTGTTCAACTTTCTGACCGGTTTCTCGATTCAAAAAGAGTTTAGCCGTCTGCTGGTTGCGCCATTGAACCTGCGCAAACGCATGATGGAGTTGATCAAGCGTGAGACTGCTCATGCGCGCGCCGGCCGGCCCGCGCACATCATGGCGAAGACCAATCGCCTGACGGATCTGCCGATCATCGAAGCGCTTTACGAAGCGTCGCAGGCAGGCGTGAAGATCGATCTGATCGTGCGTGGTGCTTGTATGATTCGTCCCGGCGAACCGGGACTCTCGCAAACTGTTCACGTCCGCAGCATCGTTGGCAGCTTCCTCGAACACAGCCGTATCTTCTACTTCGCGAACGGAGGCGACGAAGAGGTTTACATCGGTTCGGCCGACTGGATGGCGCGCAATCTCGATCGTCGCGTGGAAGTGGTCGTGCCGGTGCTCGATCCAAACGGGAAGAAGTATCTGAAAGACACCGTGTTAGCTGCATACCTGCGTGATAACGTGAAAGCCAGGGTCATGAACTCTGATGGTACCTACGAACAGCCGCCGATGGAGGCCGGCGAAGAGCCATTCAACAGCCAGTTGTTTTTCGAGGGTCCAAACAGTTCTCCGCCTGCCGGCAGCGTTCACCCGCTGAAGCGACAGCGGCTGTGGGCCAAGCAATAATCGCAGTTAGATCTCAGAAAGGACTACGAGTATGAACCGTTTGACACTTGCGGTTCTGGCGACGTTTGTCGTCATTCTGCTGGGCAGTGGATTGGCCGCTTACCTTTTGCGCGATCGTCCGGGATCAACCAGTGTAGCCACGCCTTCTGCCCCTTCAACAGCGCCGGGTGCAACAGTTGCAGCTCCCGCAGGTTCTGATAGTGGAAAGCCGTTGTTGGGAGAGTTGTTTGGACCAGACGTCACTGGCATGTCGCCCTCGGACTACGCGAGTTGGGAAACAACTTCGGCTCGCATTGCGTTGCGCTTCGCACTGGCGGCATTTCTCGCTTCGCTGTTGGCCTTTCGTCCGCGCCGAGGTGTGTCAGTGGCACGTCGCAATCCGTACGTGGCCCAGACGCAGATCCTGATGGCGGTGGTGGCGGGCGGCATGATGATGGTCGTTGGCGACAGCGCGGCGCGAGCGTTTGGTATTTTCGCCGCTGCTTCGTTGGTACGTTTCCGCACAAACATTCGCGATCCGAAAGAGACCACGGTGCTGTTGGTTTGTCTGGGAGTGGGATTGGCGGCGGGTGTCGGGCGTTGGGACATGGCGATTATCCTGACTGTGTTCGTGCTGCTTTCGTTGTACGTGCTCGAGTACTTCGAACAGTATCAGGTGTTTCGCTCGATGGAAGTTTCGGTGCAGACGCGCGACGTCGATAAGACTAATGACGTGCTGAAGCGGGTTTTTGGGCGTCGTCACTATGATTACGAATTGCGCGAACTCAATCGGCAGGATCCGGACGAACCGATGGGCAGAATCGTTTACCTCGTGAATCTCGATCCGGTGGTCAGCACGAGCAAGTTGAGCGATGAGATACTTTCGGCAGACCCTGACAACATTGATAGTGTTGAATGGGATCAGAAGGAGAGCAAGACGTACCTTTACCGATAGCTTACAATGCTTCTGAAATCGCGCTGAATAATGCCTCGGAGGTTTGGATGAGTCGCACCATTGTAGTTGGAGACATTCACGGTTGTTATGACGAGCTGATGGATTTGGTCGAGAAGGTGGAGCTCGGGGAGGACGACCGTGTTGTTTCCGTCGGCGACCTGATCACGAAGGGACCGAAGAGCAAGGAAGTGCTGGAGTTGTTTATGACCGATGCGCGCTTCACCACCGTGATCGGCAATCACGATCTGGCGTTGCGGCGGAAGTGGAACGGCGAAGACATCGAGTTGAAACCGGCGCAGAAGGAAACGCACAAAGAGTTGAAAGGTGAGAAAGACGCTTACGCGAGTTTCTTTAATCGTCTGCCGTTCACGATCGATCTCGACACCCACCTGGTGGTGCACGCTGGTTTACGTCCGAACGTCGAACTCTATTCGCAAACAACGGGCGACCTCACGCGGATACGAACGCTTGGAGGCGATCGTGAGAGTGATGAGGGTACGCCGTGGTATCACGTCTATTACGGTGAGAAGGTCGTGTTGTTTGGCCACTGGCCCGCGCCCGAGCCGCGACGTGGAAAGAAAGCTATCGGACTCGACACTGGTTGTGTCTACGGCTACCACCTGACGGCCTATATCATCGAGACTGATGAGTTTGTGACTGTGCGTGCGAAGCGCGCATACGATGAGTCTTGAGCCACAAAAAAGCACAAAGGATTTTGCTAGTCACTTTGTGGCATAACAAAAAGGGCCGCTCGCGATGAGCGGCCCTTTTTTGATTGCTTTGTACTTGGGTTTACTTGTTGCCGGTTGACTTGTTGTCGGTTGTAGTAGCGGCAGCGACGTTCGCCTGAAATTGCTGCCAGTAGTCCTTCACGAAATCCTTCTGCTTGCCGTGGCCGAAGCCGTTGTTAAATTCGAACTGCGCCATTTCGTTGAGTGCCTGATCGAGATTCCACTTATTAACGTTGAACCGGTAGACAGCTCCAACGACACCCGTGCGGTGACGGCCGCCGGCGCAGTGTACGAAGAATTTGCCGGTCGAGGGATCGTTCACTACTTTCATGAACTCATTGACCTGGTCAATGCTCGGATAGCTCTTGTCGACCATCGGGATGTTCACGTACTTCAGTCCAGCGGCTTCAACAGCGGGCTGTTCGTATTCGCGCGAGTTGTCAGTCAGGTCGATTATGGTTGTGACGCCGAGTGCGGCGAGAGCCTGGAGGTCTTCGGCTTTGGGCCGGGCGCCGCGGAAGAACCGCTCGTCCATCTGGCCAAAGTTTTTGATCTTAACGCTTGCAAATTGACTGTCTTTTTTCTGGGCAAGTGCGGCTGGCGAAAGTGCAAAAACTAGCGCCAAAATCGCGAAAACGGCTGGGGTAAACGTTCTAATACGGTTCATTCAATACTCCTCAGTAATCTTTGACAGCTTAATTGCGTGCCGGCTTTGTACGGCTCTCGATGCTAACTTGTTTCAAGAGACCGAGTCTAGGATTCACAGACTCGGCGGTCAGTTGCCATCGCGCGCGGGGCCAATTTACTTGGGATTTCCTGGTCAACTTAGTTGCACCGTCCGCCAAAACTTCATAGACCACATTTGTGAGGTAAGGATATCGTCTCACCTAAATACAGGTCAAAATTTGAGCAATTCCAGGTAGCCCGTAGCCGGGTCAGATGTTAAGAGTGGTGTCCTAATCTGAACGCCGAAGGCGTTTGCTAGTTTGAGCCCAGGGTTGGCACAACCCTGGGTCACAGCATGAAAAAGACACTACGCTGAAAGCGTTCGCGAGCGAAATGCCACTTGCCAATGCTTTCAGCATTGATACCAAAAAGTATCGGTTTAGTCCCAGGGTGGCGGAACCGCCAACCCTGGGCTGAAATTAGTAAACGCCTTCGGCGTTCAGATTACGACACCACCGATGTTAGGCAAATGACTTTTCAAGTCGAGAACAACGTCATAGAATTCCTGGCTCATAACAAGCGGAAACTGAAGTCACTTCTGACAACTAATAGAGGGGGAGACGAACATGAAACAATTCTTGATGTCCATCGCGCTATCGGTCGCTGCGTCTTCTATAGTAGTGGGATACCAATCTCAATCAGCCGAAGGGTTGTCGATTGCGCCGGAAACAACGCCTGCATATACCGTGCTGGTTCTTCGTAAGGCGGCTGTTGAGGCAGAGCTAGCGCGATTGTCGGAAACGTTTACAAGCGAACATCCGAGCGTCGGTAGCAAGCGATTTGAGTTGCACGCAATAACTCTTGAGATGAAGAAGATGCTCGCCATTGCGCAGCCGCAAACAGGCAAGTTGTCCAGCAGTGTTGGCCGCCTTGTTTTGTCGAAGGTGGCTCTTGAGGTTGAGTTGAATGACTTGTTGAGCAATTTTACATCTGACCATCCTGACGTAAGGAAGAAACGAATCGAACTCGCCGCTCTTGAGCGTGAGATTGATAAGATCTTGCGCTAGGAATTGTAGGGCGCGCCAGGGTTATTTAAAACGAAAACCGATTCCCGATGAAAGTTGAAGATTGTGGCGCGTCACGGTTGGTACCGTGAGGGCAGGGAAGTGGAGCTCGCCGTAACGTATTATCGTATCGCCTACATCAAAGCGAGCCATCACACGCGGAGACATGTAGAACTCTACCACTCCACCAAGATCGATTGACGGGTAGAGTTTCCTCACAATGGAAAACGGCGGGAGGTTTATGCCAAGAGGATTTTCTATGACTCTACTGAAGCCGACGAATCCCGGTCTGGCTTTGCCGAACACGCCCCATTTATCAAATCGCCTCCCAATCTTCCCGCCAAACTGTCCCTGAAACAATTGGCCGCTTTCGGGGAAACTAAACTGCTCGCGAGTGAAATAATTTCCCTCCGCTTCGAAGGCAATACTTTCAGTCAGGTTAAAGGTGACCCTGCCGCCAAACCCAGGCTCGGTATGTATGCGTGGATCGGTGAGAGCGCCCCGTGAATTCGAGGGCTTCACAAATAACGAAGTAAATTGCGCTCCGACTTCAAATCGTTTGGTTCGGTTTTCCGTGCCACCGGATGTGTTGGCAGCGGGTTCCCTATCAGGAAAGTCTCCTAACCGGAATGCGACGCCGGCAGTAAACTGGAAATTGTGAGTGAATTTTGGTGGACGTATAAGTATCGCGGGGAGTGAGAAGTCAATCAGGGCAAATTGCGCAGGGTTTCGAATTATTGTGTCACCCGCATCGAATCTAACGACCATTCGGCTGGACGGATACAATTCCAGGACGCCTCCGAAATCAGTGGTGAAGAAAGATTCCCGCTCTCTTTTAAAATTAGACGCGGCCACCTGAGACCCCGGTATGAAAGAAAAGACTCCACCAGCATTGATAAAACCGGGACGCACCTTCCCAAACACCCCAAACTTCTCAAAGCGTTTGCCAAGCTTCACTCCGAAGTGGGCCTGAATTGAGTTCCCATTGGATGTAAAGATGAGTTGTTTCTGCGGAAAGAAGTTGATCTCAGCCTCTGCAGCAATGGACCGGTTGAAGTTATAAGCAATCCTGCCACCGATTCCACTTCTGGTTTCGTCGAACGGGACGTCGGGAGGAAAGACCGTCAGCGAGGTTGACTGAACGCCGATTTCGAATTTGTCTTTCTTGCTCTGGGCCACACCAACAGAGGCAAACGTGATGACAGTGATCAGAAGGGTAATTAAGGTTCGCATGAGCCTTCCTGGTGAAAAAAGATCGCCATGGGTTCGGCGAGGACTGAGGCTGGGCGCTCATGTACCTCGCACGCGAAGATCGACGGTCTAGTTCACGACATTGAAGGATCAATGTTCCCGATTGTCGGTATGGTCGCAGAGAACGTTATTGCGGCTTCAGGTCCTCAAAGGAGGCGAGGGCATCAAATCGGCGTATGGCCTCTGTAAGATCACTCATTAGCGACGGAAGCCCGGCTACAATCTCAGAGATGCTCCAATAGACGTCTTGATGGGTTTGCCAAAAGCCTGGTTCAACCTGCATTACGACTGAAAGCAGATCGCCAGGATAATAATCGCCCTCTACAAAAGGATTCTCTTGCAGCAGTTCGACAGCCAAAGGAATAAGTAATTCCAGACCAATACCCTGTCCGATCATCACCCGAAAATTCTCAACCGTGAAATCCTTGAGCGGTTTTTCATAGAGGATAAGACACGTCGTCGCAAGTGCACTCGAATCGGTCGTGTCGTTCGTGAAAGCACCGAGTAGTTGACTCAGACTTCTGTTTGTATCCAGATCCATTTCAAGCAAGGTAGTCCATCTCGAGGTTACATAGATACCATAATCCGCGTAATCTGTGGGTTAGGATCAGTGGCTCCTTATGATCTTTTCAACCCGAGTGACGTAGTTTTGCGCTTTGTCTATCGCGCACTGAATCTCCCCTCGCGTGGCAGCATCCATGCGCGGGTTTTTCAGTGACCCCTTCAAGCTTTGAATCTCCCGCTTCAAGCCTTTAACTGCCTCAGTCACCTCTTTGAAATGATCCCATTGTCCACCCCCCGGTTTCGGTACCGGATTCCGGGAAACATCTCTGGTCAGACCTTGAATGTCTCGCTCAGTGAGATGATCCTCGATTATCTTATCAATCTTATCTATTCTTCTTTGTTGTGCCTTTGTAAGTTTTGCTTGTGGTGACGTGGTTCCGACAGGTGAACCCACTTGTGGTTCAAACTTGGGAATCTTGCCTTCGTCTCGCCACTGCACGAATTGGTCGCGGATCAGCAGAGCTTCACCATCGCTCACTCGACTGAGATCAATTGGCTTGGGGAGTCCGTTTTCGTCCCTTTGCATAAATTCGACGGCAACTTGTGTTCTCGCGGCGGTCGCAGCGGCATGTAACTCCGCATCTGTCATCCAATATCCGTACCAGAGGCCGTTACGTAAAATCTGTACCTTCTCAGAATCCTGTTGTTCTGCAAGTCCAGTTGGATCGTTCGAGCGGAGCGGATTGTTGCTGACATACGAGTATCCATTCCAGGACTGTGGTTTACTGGTATTCTGCATCGCCTGGAAGTTCTCAGGATCCACGCTCGTAAATCTTCCCAGGACATTCGCGTAGTATCGAGCTCCGAAATAATCGAGCCCGGTTTCGTTATCACGCTCCTTAATCGTGAACTTCTGGCGAATACGATCCGCGCTGGAATCCGCGTATCCCAGTGTGGTACCGCGCAAGCCGTTCGACGACTTTAACTCCTCGCCAAACGGCAAATAATCAAATCTTCTCGTCGTGTTCAAAGTACCGGACAGATCGATGACGATGCGAGGTGTGCTCAGGTTGTCTGTGATTAACCAATTGAGAGTGAATGTGGCGCCACCGCCTGGTCCAGCGCCGATGCCACTGGTGGCGCGCTGGCGAAGCTGTCGAAAATGATCGGCCTTGACCCTTGTTGCTGTCGCCGGATTTTCGGCGAAACCTACCAGGGTCGGATCAGTGTATGGTGCGCTCTGATCGATTTGTAATGCAGTCAATGCTGCGGCCAGTGCCGTTCTCAATTCCCTGATCTCTTCAACACGGATCAGATCACCGATAGCAGCATTCCAGGTCCAGGTTGCATTCGGCAGCCCAGCCATTGTTCTCACTGCGTTAACGGCGGTTCTTAACTGCGTTATGTGCACTGCCCGGATCCGTGTCGCAGTGGCGCCGGTGGGATCGTCTGTAGTGCTGATGATTGTCGGATCGGTAAACGTGATTGCCGCTCCCAGGGCGATGTTGCTGTAGTTGGAAGTGCAGTTGCCTGCTGCATCGGCAGAGCACACCCTGTAAAGATAAGCAGTGCCGCTAACGGCGCCGTTATCGGTCAGGCTGGTCGATGTACTGGTTCCAATTTGAGTGTAAGAAGTGTTGACGTCTTTACGTTCGATCCGATACTTCACCGCGCCCTGCGCTGCGGTCCAATTTAGGGTCAGGTTTGTGCTGCCAGTCGGTGGCGTCGCGGTGA
>DATNJO010000439.1:0-9420 GCA_035603895.1 Pyrinomonadaceae bacterium | reverse complement strand
CTCCCCTTCACATCCGGGCCCCCACAAGGCCACTCATCTTACAATGTGTGACCGAACCTTAACGAGACCTTATTAGTAGCGGCGACCCCGATACCGTCTGTCTCTGTTTTTGTCGCGAATTCCGTAGGTGTAAACCGCCGCGCCACCACCACCGGCTATCGCACCTATAATCGCACCCTTCTTGCCGCCAATGATGCTGCCGAGTAACGCACCCGCACCGGCGCCGCCAGCGGTTGTCAGTTTGTCGCGATGCTTATCCCAAAATGATCGATCGCCATTCCAGTTCCTGTTATAACGACGTCCGTCATAGCGCTGTTCGTAGCGCCGGCCGTCGTAGCGCCTCAATCGGGTCTGGGCTCCAGCGGGAATTGCCGTGACCATGAGCGCTAGTAAACAAACAATCGTGATTAATCCTTTTTTCAACCCTTTGTTCATCCTCACTGCCTCCGCGTCTCTTTTGGCAATGAGTGTGCCAATCGCGTGTAGGGCGCTTTTTTGCAGTTTTACGGGAGTTGAGTTAAAAAATCGGAGTTCTGCGTTAACCATAACGTGCGCATTGAGTAGGGTGATTCACCTTTTGGGGTAATCGTCTTTCTGAGGAGGAACTGCTGAAACTCCTAGTACTTGAAAGTGAACAAATTGCGCGGCTTTTGCCGATGCCGGAGTGCATCGAGCTGATGTCAGATGCGCTTGCGTCTCTCGCGCGTGGCGAGGTTTATCAACCATTGCGCACGATCGTTCGTCCACCGGATGCACGCGGCCTGCTCGGATTGATGCCAGCATATCGGCACGGGGAGCAGGGCGCATTTGGGATGAAAGCCATCTGCGTGTTTCCTGGTAATCCGTCGCTTGGCAAAGACGCGCATCAGGGCATGGTGATCCTGTTTAGTCAGGAGACTGGCGAGCCGTTGGCACTGATGAACGCGTCGCAGATCACCGCGATACGTACGGCTGCGGTTTCGGCTGTTGCGACTCGGTTGCTCGCGCGGCCGGACGCTTCGGAACTAGGAATCATAGGCGCCGGCGTACAGGCGCGAACACATCTCGTGGCGCTTGCATCGGTTCGTTCGATCGAGCGCGCGCGAGTGGCATGTCGGAATCCTGAGCACGCGGCTCGGCTCGTTCGCGAGATGCAGGACAAAGTGCCTTTTCCGATTGAAGCTGTAGGTTCTAATGAAGCAGCGGTGCGCGATGCGGATATCGTGGTCACTGCGACTTCAGCGCACGAGCCCGTTCTAAAAAGAACGTGGCTTGCGGACGGCGCACACATTAACGCCATCGGAACACACTCACCGCAGTCGCGCGAGATCGATACTGACACGATGGCGGCGGCGCGGATCTTTGTCGACCGTCGCGAGTCGGCGTTGAACGAAGCGGGTGATTATTTGTTGGCTGCGCAGGAAGGCGCTGTTACGCCAGATAGCATTGTTGCTGAGATCGGTGATTTGGTAATAGGTAGAAAACAGGGTCGCACCTCACCTGCCGAGATAACACTATTCAAATCTCTCGGACTCGCGATCGAAGATGTCGTTTGCGCCGATTACCTCTTCCGCAAAGCACAGGCGGGAGACGCCGGTACGTGGGTCGATTTCTAAGCCACAAAAAGCACAAGAGGCACAAAAGAAAGAGCAGAGTTCACCACCCTCTCTCTTGTGCCTCTTGTGCCTCTTTGTGGCTTAACTTAAAGGGCTTTGCGAACCGCGCGACGCACCAGTTCGGTCGTCAGTCCATAGACCAGGTGCGAAACAAACGCGTGAGCGTGAATTGAAAGCGGATAGTCAGTCGGTTTTCGCGACAAACCAAGCGCCGGCACAGTTCCTTCATCCGCTATCAACCACACCGCTGCGCCAAACGCCGTGCCTTCACAAACAGTCGCAGCCGGCATCACTTCGGCAACCGCTCCATAGATCGCTCCCGTGCTTACGCCAAACCCGTAATGCACAACAGCGCCGGCTTTGTGTTTCTCTGATTTCGCGAGGTGATGGTCAAGAACGAGTTCGCTGACAGCGTTGGCCGTCCTCATAGTGGCGTCGTCGTCAGGTTCATCGACGCCGCGTTCCGCAAGCTCGCGGCCGATGCCGTGTTCCGGCGAACCTTGCTGAAGCGATTGCGCTCCGTGAGATCGCTCCTCGTTTTCCATCAGCTTCCCCCAAGCTGATTGGAACTGGTTCATTACATACGAAGCGACTAATCCAGCCGTCGCACCCGCTGCGATCCCCTTGTAGATACTCATTCCGCGAGTATACAACTCGCCCGAATCAAATCAGCCGGTCGCCTTCAAACGAAACAGAATCTTGACGATAATGACATCCACGGCTCTGCCGATTGTGCTGCGCCGCCTGCGCGACGATCAGTGCGACCTCGACTGCATTACGTAATCCGATCAACCCGTCAGACAGTTTCGTGGTGCGGTAGAACGTCTCGATCTCGTTCCACAGGTGACGCAGTTCGCGAATCGCCCGCGACAGTCGCTCGGCGCTGCGCACCAAGCCGACGTAATGCCATAGAATGTTTTGAATCGTCTGCATGTCGCCCTGAATCAATGCCGGATCGGGATCGGCGCTCAGACCACTCTCATCCCACGGTGGAATATCGTTGAACTTCGCCAACATCGCATTGTCCGGTCGATCGAGCGAGCGTTCGATCTCGATTGCGACGCGATTTCCCCAAACCAAACCTTCCAACAACGAAGTCGATGCGAGCCGGTTTGCGCCGTGCACGCCGGTGCAACTGATCTCGCCAATCGCATACAGGTTATCGATCGTGGACCGGCCCCATTCATCAACCAGCACGCCGCCGCAGAAGTAATGCGCGGCCGGCACAACCGGCACCGGCTCACGCGAAATATCCAACCCGACTTTCAAACACTCTTGATAAATGAACGGGAAACGCTCGCGAATCGCTTCGGCCGGCATGTGCGACGCGATGTCGAGCAGCACGAACGAGTAGCCGTTCGCTTCCATCTCGTGATGAATCGCGCGCGCCACGATGTCGCGCGGCGCGAGATCTTTCCACTCGGGCGAATAAGTGTGCATGAACGGCCGCAGATCGGGCGTAAGCAATACACCTCCCTCACCACGCACAGCCTCGCTGATTAACATTCCTTCTCTGCCCGGGGCAGCCAGTGCCGTGGGATGAAACTGCACGTACTCAGCGTTCGCGATCCGCGCGCCGGCGCGATGGGCCATCGCCAAACCGTCACCTCGCGCACCAACCGGATTCGTAGTGTTGCGATAGATCCGTCCGAGACCGCCGGTCGCCAGCACCGTCGCGCGTGCGAGGTAGCGATGAACAGTGCTCTCTTCGCGATCGAAGACGTAGCAACCGTGACACGAGACGTCGCGATAGTTGTCGAGTGGATCGCGCGAGTGATGCGGAAAGGTGATCAGGTCAACAGCGGTAGCTTCAGATTTGATCTTGATATTTGGATACTCGCTGAGTGTGCTGATCAGACCGTCGCTGATCGCACGTCCGGTAGCATCGCCAACGTGCAGAATGCGGCGCCGCGAGTGGGCAGCTTCCTGTCCCCAAACCGGTAAACCTTCGTCGTCGTGATCGAAAACGACTCCCGCTGTCCGTTCGAGTACTTCATTCAGCAGCGGTGGTCCTTCAGTCGCCAAAATGCGCGCGGCTTCCGGCGAGCTCACACCCGCGCCTGCGGCAATGATGTCTTCGAACAACAACTCGGCGCTGTCGTCGGGACCGCGGCCGATTATGCCGCCTTGCGCGTAACGTGTGTTGGATTCGTGAGTGTCGCGCGCTCGAGTGATGATCGTGATGTGGCGATTGGGATTGCGCGCCAGCCGGAGAGCAGCAGTTGCGCCCGCGATGCCGCAACCGATGATTAGCACCTCTGTTTCAGCCATCAGTCCTCGCGACCGATCTCGAGCATGCGTTCGACTGAACGAAGTGCTCGCTTGCGCACGTCTTCGTCGATCACGATCTCGTACTGCTCTTTCTGTAACGACTCGAGCGTGTCTTCGAGTGTGATCTGATTCATGTGCGGACAACGCACGCTACACAGACGCAACATCTCTTTGTCGGGATTCGCCGCCGCGATGTTGTCGCCCATCGAACACTCGGTCAGTAGTAAATAACGGGGCGCGCGCGTCTTCTCGACGTAGCGAATCATCGCCGTCGTGCTGCCGGAATAGTCTGAAGCAGCGACAACTTCCGGACTGCATTCCGGATGCGCCAGGATCACAACGTCAGGAAACTGTTTGCGAACGTTTCGAATATCTTCAACGCTGAACTTCTCGTGTACTTCGCAACGTCCCGGCCAGCCAATCATCTCGTACTCGAGATCGTTCGGAAACTGGTGACGCGGCTCGCGCGTCGGAAAGATGATCTGCTTTCCCGTTTCTCGCGCGACGTTACCGGCCAGGTATTCATCGGGAATGAAGATCACCTTGTCTGTCTTCAACGACTTAACCACATCGACAGCATTCGACGACGTGCAACAAATGTCAGATTCCGCCTTCACATCCGCGTACGTGTTGATGTAGGTCACGACCGGAATGCCGGGAAATCGTCTCTTCAACTCGCGCACGTCTTCGGCGGTGATACTCGCGGCCAGCGAGCAACCGGCTTTCTCGGAAGGTATCAACACCTTCTTCGTCGGATTGAGAATCTTCGCTGTCTCCGCCATGAATTTCACGCCGCAGAAAACGATGATGTCTTTGTCAGTCTCAGCCGCTTTGCGACTGAGTTCGAGTGAGTCGCCGACGAAATCGGGAATCGAGTGAAAGAGCGCCGGCTCCATGTAGTTGTGACCAAGTATGACGGCGTTTTTTGCGACTTTGAGCCGATTGATCTCAACCGCCAGCTCGGCTTTGAGACGCAGTTCGAAATCGGGCACCGTGTCGGACAACAGCCGCTTCAACTTCTGGTACATCTCTTCAGTTGTCACGTCAGTAAACATCTCAATCATCTTTGTTAACAAACTCCAGACTCACGTCAAAAACTTTTGGCGAATGTGTCAAAGCGCCGACGGAAATGAAATCCACTCCCGTGCGGGCTACTTCGAGCACATTTTCGAGTGATACGTTGCCAGAGGCTTCAAGTTTTGCTCGTCCATTTGTTAACTGAACCGCCTCGCGCATCAGCTCAAGCGACATATTATCGAGCAAAATCCTTTCGACTTCGAGCGCCAACGCCTCACGAACGTGTTCGAGCGTGCGCGTTTCGACTTCGATCTCAAGGTTCGTGCCCGACTCGCGAACTCTGGTAACAGCCGCAGTGATCGAACCGGCGAAGTCGATATGGTTGTCCTTAATCAGAACCATGTCGAAAAGGCCAGTGCGATGGTTTTGTCCACCGCCGATACGCACGGCGAGTTTGTCGGTCAGACGCAGACCGGGCGCAGTCTTTCGCGTGTCGAGAATTACGGCGTTCGTGGTCGAGACTTCATCGACAAACTGTCGGGTCAACGTGGCAATACCCGACATCCGGCCGAGAAAATTCAGTGCGGTACGTTCGCCGGTGAGCAGAGCTCTTGCTGGACCAACAACGTCGGCGACTATCGTTTTTGTGTCGACCTGCGCACCATCGGCGATTTGCGGCGTGAACATGATGCGTTCGTCGAGTTCGCGGAAAACGGCTTCAGCGATCGTTAGGCCAGCGACGACTCCAGTTTGTTTCGCGATGATTCGGCCACGAAGTGACGCGCCGGTGGGAACGATGGTGTCGGTGGTTACGTCGCCGCTGCCGATGTCTTCGTCCAGCGCGCGTCGAATAGACTCAGAAATGTCGACGGGCAACACGGCTTCGTTTTTGACGTTCTTGACCAAAGGCTATTCTAAGCTCTTAGCGGATGGCGATCAAAAGATCGCGGCCGTCCTGGGCCTCGTTGCCGGAATAGTCCGCCGCGATAATCCGCAGCGTGTAGTCGCCGGGCGGCACTTGAGAAGTGTCCCAAAGTCCGGCTGTAGCCTGTCCGTGGCTGACGACATTGGTCACTTCATAGAGAAATCTGGTCGTCGCGCTGCCGTAGACGGTGATACCGCTTTGGTCCGCGTAAGCGATCTTGGTGCTGTCGCGATCGGGTGGCAAACGATCGAAGAGGAGCGTGATGCGAGGATCGGTGAAACCCGGTGCGGGAGATCCGTCCGGCTTGAGCAGTTGATAACCGAGACGATAGAGACCGAGCCGGCGGCGATCGGGGTTCATGTTTGTCCGATCGAACGCGTCGACAACGATGCGAACGTTTCCGGTTATCAGCAGTCGACCGTTGCTCTTCTCTGTAAACTGCTTGCCTGATTGGTCGAAAAGTTGAATGCCGTTCTTTTCGATCGTTGGAGCAATGTCGTCTTTGAAACCTACGGGCGTTAAAAACAACGGATTGACCTCGCCGCCCGGTGGACCAACGTTCAGGTGCACGTGATACATCCGGTTGACGGTGCCGACCGCATCGCCGGGACGAAAACGTGTGCCGCGTTTGATTCGTACGCGTGCGAGTTTTCCGTCAGCGCCGATTACAGGTTGGAAACGCGGATCGTCGAACATCTTCGAGTCTTTATCGCGTCCGACGTGTATATGAATGTAAGAGATGAGACCGGCGCGCATACCTTCGTTGAGCGAATCCAAACCCCAGTTTGGCAACGGGCTCGTGACTTTTTCCGAACGAACAGCACGGACGAGCGATCCGTAAGCGCCGAAGACGTCGAGTCCGCTGTGTAGATGGTGGCGGCTGTCGGTTGTATCGAAACTGCCGCGCACCTCGCCGAGCGTGGCGACGACTTCGTGCGGAGAATCCTGCGGGTCGAAAGGCCAGATCAAGGATTGTTGGTTGAGGGTTTCGTTCGTAAGTCGTGGAAGTGGTTCGAGTTGTGTTGTTGCTGCAGCGGATGCGGTACTTTGATCGGTTGTGGTTGTGTGGTCCAGTTTGCGCACCAGGTAGTTCGCACCGTCAGTCACGTAAAGTTCGCCAGTGCGCCGCACGACTGCTATTCCGGCGGGCTGATTGAAACGCGCGCCGTCAGAACCATTCGCGAAGCCAGCGCCGCGGCCTGCGATGACGCGTGCCGTGCCGTCGGGCGCGATCTGGATCACGCGCGAGCGATCGAGCTCGGTGACATAAAGAAAGTTGTCGTGCGTTAGAGCGAGACCGACAGGACTCGAAATTTCTTCGCCATTGAGGTTTACCGTAACGGTGCTGACGCTTCCGTCAGGAGCTATTTTGCGAAGGCGATCGTTGCCGGTGTCGGCGACAATTAGCGATCCATCCGTCATTGCTATAACGCCGCACGGCGTGTCGAACTGAGCGCTGTTGCGATCGCCATCTGCGTAGCCGGGAGTGCCCGCGCCCGCAACGGTGCTCACCTGACCGTCGGGCGAAATCTTTCGCACGCGATCGTTGTAAGTGTCTGCGACAAAAACGTTTCCGGTCGCATCGACAGCCACGCTAATCGGCCCGTTGAACCGGGCTTGGGCCGCAGCGCCATCGATGTAGCCGGACGTTCCGTCACCAGCGATGGCCGACACTTCTCCCTGCGGCGTGACTTTACGAATTCGATTGTTGCCAGTGTCGGCGACGTAGAGATTGCCGCTCGAGTCGATCGCCAAACCAGACGGTGTATTAAACGAAGCTGCCGCGCCGGCGCCGTCAGCAAACCCTTCGTTGCCACCGGCTAGAGAAGTGAGGATCCCTTCACTCGTGATCTTGCGAATGCGATTACTCTCGCCCGCATCAGCAACATAAATCGTTCCGTCGTCGGCGATCGCGATTCCAAACGGATCGGAAAACCCGGCTTGTGTTGGTTGTTGGCTGTCGCGAAACAACGGCGAACCATCGCCAGCAAACGTCGTGACCTTGGCGCGCCAACCAACGGACGTCGGCAAGGGTTTGCGTGCCTGGCGAACAAGAAAAAACGTGATCGAAGCGCCAGCGACGAGCAGCAGGAGTATGAGCAGGACGATCGCTTTACGCATCAATGCGACTTGTTCAGATAGACTTCCGGCTGCGCGAGCATCTCTTCCATGCGCGCCACATAACGCCCGACGTGCAGGCCGTCAACCAGCGCGTGATGCACTTCAACTGAAAACGGCATCAACGTGCGATCGTTCTCGCGGATAAACTTGCCGAAGGAAATCTTCGGCACGGAATCCTCGCGGCGCCAGTTGCGTGCGTGGGAAAAGCTGGTGAACGAGACCCACGGAATCGTGGTGCAATGGATGCGTGCATCGTCATTATGGCGCGGCTGAAAACTGCCTTCCTGCTTCTTCTCTTCGATGGCGCGTTGCGCTGGTCCAATAAACTCCGCGAACGTCTGGAAATAGTCGAAATAGACGAGCGTAAAGGTCTCGTTTGGCAGCATGAGCGTCGTGCCACCATTGATGACGTCATGCACCAGCACCTGGCCTTTACGTAACCGGTAGCGGAACTGTTCGATTTCGTTGGCGGCTTTCAGCGCGAAGTAATGATAGATGAGAGCAACACTGACGTCCGGATGATTGGGCAGTTCCTTCAGTAACTTCGTCACATCCAGGCGAGTGCAGATATTGAAAAATGGCTTATCGAAGTCGCGATAGAACTCGAAGAGTTCGCGTCGTGGCCACGTAGCGAGATCAAGATAAGTCGGCATCGGTGGGATTGTAACCGATGCCTTGCAAAGGACAATCTACTGGCCGCCGCCGCCAAGACCTTCACACTCGGCGAGCGGGCCGAACATGCGGCGAAGATCGGCAAGCACTTCGGTGACATTGTTATTTTGCACTGTGATGCGAGCCAGAGGCGCGTAATGATGTTCGATGCCGTGCGGATCCAACGCGGTCGGTGCGTTCAACGGGCCGGGCCAGTCAACGTCGGCAGTCGCGGTGCGCGCCGGAATTATCCAGTAGTCACCAGTGCGATAAACATTAGCGGGCGAGCTTTGCTCAAACTGGATTTGCACGCCATCCTCTAACGACAGCCAATTGTCTCTTTCGGGCGCCGCTTCCTTAATGAGAGCGGCTCCATCGCGCAGTTCCAACCCACCGATGAGTGGGTCTCCGGCTTTTTGGTCCCATCGCCGCAGCACGCGACCGGGCTCGCCAGTCTCCGGCGCCTTGCTTAGTAAAACAAACATATCGACGTAGTTAACTTCTTCGACCCTCAGCAAGGGAGATGCGCTGCGACGCTCACGACTTGCATGATTAGCGCCTTCGATCTCTACCCAATCACCAACCTGAATACCGGAGCGTTCGTCACGGCCCATGTGCTCGAGGTTCACCTTGTTTCCGGAGTGGGACCGAATCGCGAACGCGACCGAGCCATTGTCGCGCGACCAATTGAACGTCGCCTGACCAGCCTTACCGCCTTCATGAATCTCTACGCGGTAGAGTTGATTCTCGGAGCCGCGAAAACGTGCATCGGGTGAAATGATGCATGGGTTGGTGGCATTGATATCGTCGGGTTCGTCAGCTTTTGCACGCAGGCGGCCG
>DATNJO010000438.1:0-3421 GCA_035603895.1 Pyrinomonadaceae bacterium | reverse complement strand
ACGAAGAGACCGAACGAAGTATGGAGTTGACGACTCGCTGGGCACGTCGTTCCAAGACCGCGTTTGATCAGCTCCAGACTGATGGCGCGGATACAGGACGCGTCGACAGCAATCTTGTCAGTGGCCGGCAGGCGCTTTTCGGTATCGTTCAGGGCGCCGGACATTTGGATTTGCGCCGCCGTAGTCTCGAACAAACAGTCGAAATCGGTTTTGACGGGTACGCCATCGGCGGACTGAGCGTCGGCGAAGAAAAATCATTGATGTTTGAAGTGATCGATGCCATTGCTCCGCGTCTTCCGTCCGAAAGTCCACGCTATCTGATGGGTGTCGGCACGCCGGAAGATCTCGTTGAAGCCGTCGCGCGCGGCGTCGATATGTTCGATTGCGTTTTACCGACGCGAAACGGCCGTACCGGTCAGGCTTTCACGTCGCAAGGCAAGCTGAACATCAAGAATGCCCAGTGGACTAAAGATCTGCGTCCACTCGACGAGTCGTGCAACTGTTCGGTGTGTCGCCGCCACACGCGTTCTTATCTGCGCCACCTCTACCTGACCGGCGAAATGTTGGCTAGCATCCTGTTAACGCACCACAATCTGGCCTTCTTCCTTGACACTATGCGACGTGTGAGGCAATCTATCCGGTCTGGCCATTTCCCTAAATTTCGGAGAGAGTTCACCGAGCGGCTGGGTGCGAATGGTGAATAGTGGTTCGCGAGCTAGCCGCATCCTTTTGTTTAAGAACCAATGCTAACTCTTTTAGTCTTGCAGAGCGGTACAGGTGGGTTGATCGGGTTGATGCCCATCCTGTTGATCATTCTGGTCTTCTACTTCCTTATAATAAGGCCCCAGCAGAAGCGGCAACGGGAGCTTCAGGAGACTATAGCCAACCTGAAGATCGGCGATCGCATCGTGACTACCGGCGGCGTCATCGGAGTGATCACGACCGTTCGCGACACCAGTTTCCTGATTCGCAGTGCCGATAAGTCGATTCTCGAAATAGCCCGGACGTCAATTGCGGGCATCGACGAGGAAGGGAACAAAGCCGCCTAATCCACGATTTTTGTGATGAAGAAAAAGAACCTCCTCCAACGCGTCATTATCATTCTAATTGTTACGATTGTCGGGCTTTACCTCGTAATCGGTCCGCGTCGTCGTCCCCATCTCAAGGATTTCACCTGGTCAGGCATCAAGGCCTCGCTCGCTTCGAACATCAAGCTCGGTCTTGATCTTCAGGGCGGCTCACACCTCGTGATGCGTGTGAAAACCGAAGAGTTTTTAAAGACCCTGACGGAACAGAACTATGTGGCCGCGCAAAACGCAGCGAAGGACGCGGGCTACGAGATCAAAGGCGGCCAGGCAGAGACGACTGGCGGCAACTACCGCATCGTTCTGCAGCTCGCGGATCCGTCGAAAGCAAACGAGATAAAAGACGCGATCATTAAGAAGGTTGAACTCGGCGACACGTCGATTTGGTCGTATGGCACGTCCGGCGATCAGATGACGTGGAGCATGACGCAGTCAGCCCAACGAACGCTCGCCGACAACGCCACGACACAGGCGTTGAACATCATCGACAGCCGTATCAATGCTCTCGGTATCGCCGAGCCGACTCTGCAAACGCATGGCTCGCAGAGTTCGCACCAGATTCTGTTGCAGATGCCTGGCGTTCAGGATCCGGAACGCGTTAAGGCGATTCTTCAGGGCCAATCGAAACTCGAACTGGTTCACGTGATTGGTCCGGCGAGCCCCTCTCCGGCGACGACGTATCCAACCGAAGCCGAAGCGCTCGCCGCTGCGGGCCCAAACGGTATCCTTCCGCCGAATCGCAAAGTGCTGCCTTATAGCGAGCGCATGGAGCTCACGGCCGATAAGGATCCAAACCAGCAAAGACCAAAACAGTGGGTGGTAGTTGAAGCTCCCGCAATCATCGACGGCAGCGAGTTGCGAAACGCAAGTGCGACTCCCAGTGCCGGCGGCCGTGCGGACGACTTCGAGATCAACTTCTCGCTCAAGAAATCCGGCGCGGACAAATTTGGCCAGTGGACCGGTGCCCATATCAACGAATACATGGGCGTTGTCCTGAACGGCGAAGTTAAATCAATCGCCTTCATCAAATCGCAGATTTACGATCAGGGGCAGATCACCGGACGCTTTACGCAGCAGTCAGCCGAAGATCTCGCTTTGACACTGCGTTCGGGTGCGCTGCCGGCGCCGATCGAGTACCTCGAAGAGCGCACGGTCGGACCAAGCCTCGGCGCTGACTCGATTCGCGCTGGTGTGCGTGCGTCGCTCGTCGGCCTCGCGCTGGTCGTGTTCTTCATGCTCATCTACTACCGCGGTTCCGGCGTGAATGCGGTCGTGGCGCTGCTGCTGAACATGATCCTGATGCTCGCCGGATTGATCGTCTTCGGCGCTACGCTGACATTGCCCGGCATAGCTGGCATGATTCTCACGATCGGCATGGCGGTCGACTCGAACGTGCTGATATTTGAGCGTATTCGTGAGGAAATACGCGGCGGAAAAACGATTCCCTCCGCCGTCGACATGGGATTTACACGCGCTTTCATAACCATCATCGACACCCACGTGACGACGATCATTTCGTCGTTGTTTCTCTTTGTGTTTGGCACCGGCCCGATTCGCGGTTTCGCCGTCACCCTGGTGATCGGACTGCTGGTGAACTTGTTCTCGGCCGTTTATGTGTCGCGCACGATCTTCATCTGGCTGTTGAGCCGAAAGGAAAGAGTGGAGTCGCTCAGCATTTAGAAATTCATCATGTTTCAAATCCTGCACGATATAAATATTGACTGGCTGGGTAACCGGCTTTGGTTTATCGGCATTTCTGTGCTGCTCATGCTAGCCGGTCTCGGCTCGGCAATCATTCGCCAGGCCACCGGCGGTCAGGCTTTCAATCTCGGCGTTGATTTCAAAGGCGGAACGGTAGTCACCGCGAAATTCAAACAGCGCCCGAGCGACGAAGACATCCGCGCGGCGCTCGAAGCGAAGGGCGTCAACGATGCGGTGGTCCAGTCCGTCAGAGACAATCCCGATACGGCGCTGATCAAGGTGCCGCTGGAAGGCGACGGTCAGGACGGCAGAGTACGCGTTAGAGAAGCGCTGAATAAGTTTGGGCAGGAAGCCGCACCGACGCTCGATCTGAATGCGGATGCAAATGCCGCGTACAAGATTGTCGGTACTGACGCCGTGGGCGCGATCGCGGGCGCACAACTGCGCAACAAAGCGATCGCGGTTACTCTCGCCGCTCTTGTCGGTATTCTTGTCTATATCGCGTTTCGTTTTGAGTGGACCTACGGCGCCGCGGCAGTCATCGCGGTGTTTCACGACGTACTCGTGACGTTAGGTTTCTTTTCGATCTTTCAGTGGGAAATCAGCTTGACGGTGATCGCCGCACTGCTGACGCT
>DATNJO010000437.1:0-2972 GCA_035603895.1 Pyrinomonadaceae bacterium | reverse complement strand
CACGCCCTGCGAAAGCTCGGTCGTGTCGTAACGCGCACCGATCACCGCATTCGCGCCGACTTCCGTCGCGTGCTGGATCATGATGTCGAATGCATCGGCGCGTGCCTGTTCGCACAGCGTGGTCCAAACGGTGATGTTGCCGCCGACGAGGGTCTGAAACCCCGCGCCGATCGTCGCGAAGATGTTTCGCGAGCGCACGACAATGCCACGCACGACGCCCAGGTTCTGCACGACGCGATAGTTTGGCAGTTCAAATGCGGTCGTCACCATTTGATGTGAAACGGAATAACGTGGTGGACTGACGGCGT
The DNA here is from genome assembly GCA_035603895.1 of Pyrinomonadaceae bacterium. Taxonomy (GTDB): domain Bacteria; phylum Acidobacteriota; class Blastocatellia; order Pyrinomonadales; family Pyrinomonadaceae; genus PSRF01. Next base: position 2,664 of record DATNJO010000437.1, on the reverse strand, counting down.
AAGGAGCGCGTTGCACGGCATCACTCATGATTTCTTTCCTCGCTTGCGAGATTTGGTCTTCTTATACAGAGTCGTTTTCTCTGAAACAATTTTTGTCTTAGGGATGTGGAGATAGGTTTCGAGATCGCAACGATTGTTTTGGTTGAAAACGACGCCCTCCTGTTCGAGCAGACGTTGCTGTTTGTCGTGCGGTAACACGATGCGGCCGGTTGATGTCGCGCCCTGTGCGTTCAGAACGCGATGCCACGGCGTTCCGTCCGGCGACGAGTGCATCGCGAAGCCGACAGTTCGCGGCGTATAACCTTCGCCGAGCAACTCGGCGATCTGGCCGTAAGTCATCACGCGCCCGCGCGGAATGCGGCGCACGATCTTGTAAACGCGCTCGCGATACTCAGGGTTTCCCTGCTTCATAATTTAATTGTTCTCAACACCGCTCGCGCCGGCGCACCGTCGCCGAGGTGGCTGCGCAATCGCAAAGGCAAACAGATCAACTCATACTTCCCCGCCGGCACATCCGTGAGATTCAAACCTTCGACAATAATCACCTCGTTCGAAAGCAGCGCGCGATGAACTTCATGGTCCTTTGAACGAAACTTTTCAATCGAAAGGTAGTCGATACCAACGAGCTTCACGCCAAGCTGAACTAGTTTCTGTGCTGCGGGCAAATCCAGGTAAGTAAAATCCGTTCTAAATTCCGTAAAATCCCCGCTCCAAAAGGCTGAATTGCGGGTCTTGAAAAGCACGCGCTTGCTTCCAACGGCACAGTTCGCAGTCACAAACTCTTCATCAATTACTCGTTTCTCTTCCGGAACGCGGATAACCTGCGCCTCACCAATCAAAACCTCGAGGTCTAATAATTCCACTTTCTTCGTGCCCTCGATAAAGTGCGCAGGCGCATCGACGTGCGTTCCCGTGTGCGCACCAAAACTAAGCGTCGAAACGTTCGCTCCGTCTCCGTTTGCTAACTTGGACCAGTCCTGAATACAAATTCCGGGATCGCCAGGGTACGTTGGCAGATCAACGCTTAGGGGAACACTCAAGTCGTAAATTGGCATCGGCGAATAGTAATATATGGACAGCCACATGACTACACCGTTTCATCTCGCCGCCTCCAGTTATCTAAATTCCGCGCCGCTCATCTGGAGTTTTCTCAATGGAGCGAAGCGCGGCCAGGTTGAATTTGTTGAAGCCGTGCCGGCGCGTTGCGCCGATTTGTTGTCGCGAAGCGAAGTTGAAGGCGCGCTCATTCCGGTGATCGAGTATCAACGAATCGCCGGCGGTGCGCTCGTCCCGGATGTTTGTGTCGGTTCGCAAAAAGAAGTGCTGAGCGTCGTGCTGGTTTCAAAAGACACCGAGCTCGAGCAGATTCGCAGCGTTGCGCTGGACGAGTCGTCACGCACTTCCGCGACGCTCGTTAAAGTTATCTTCCGTGAATTTCTGGACCACGAACCCGCGTGGACAGTACGTACGCCAAACCTCGAAGACATGCTGGAGCGAAACGACGCCGCTCTGATCATCGGCGATCCGGGCATGACGTTTCCACGCACCGGCTTGAAGGTCTGGGACATGGCAGCACTGTGGCGCAAGTACACGGACCTCGGTTTTGTCTTTGCGATGTGGATGGTGCGCGATGATGCGGTCGAGCGAGCACGAACGGTCGATTTCGCAGGTGCCAGAGACGAGGGCGTTGCTCACATTGAGGACATTGTCGCCGAGTACAAAGAAAAGATTCCGATGTCGGTCCCGGAACTGCGCAAGTACTTGACGGAAAACATCGTCTTTCGTGTTGACGACTCGATGAAAAAAGGCTTGCAGCTCTACTACGAGTTGGCCGCCAAACACGGATTAATAGAAACAGTGAAACCGCTGCGGTTTATTTGACGTTTTTGATAAGCTACAAAGCGTCATGACAACCACCGGTATTCAACCCATTCTCGACCGCGTGCTCGACGGCGAACGCATGTCCGTCGACGAATGCCGGACGCTGCTCGAATCGCACGACATCGCACGCATGGGCGTCGCCGCGGATGAAATACGCGCGCGCCGCCATCCCGAAAACATCGTCACCTACATTATCGATCGCAACATCAATTACACGAACGTTTGCAACGTCGTCTGCACCTTCTGCGCGTTCTATCGCCGGCCCGGCGCGCCCGACACTTACGTGCGCACGTTCGAAGAAATCTGCGAAAAGATCGACGAGACGATCGCTCTCGGCGGCACGGGCGTGTTGATGCAGGGCGGACTGCACCCTGACTTCGGTCTCGAGTGGTACGAAGACCTGCTGCGCTCGCTGCGCGCGAAGTATCCCGGATTTCAGTTGCACTGTTTCTCGCCGCCCGAGATTCACAACATTCATCTCATCTCGAAACTCGACTACGAAACGATCATGGCGCGGCTCAAAGATGCGGGACTGTACAGTTTGCCCGGCGGCGGCGCTGAGATTCTCGACGATGAGGTGCGCAAACGCGTCGCCACGAAGTGCACCACTGATGAATGGCTTGACGTGATGCGTGCGGTCCATCGCGTGGGACTGCGCTCAACCGCGACCATGATGTTTGGCATCGGCGACAAACTCGAACATCGCCTTCGCCATTTGCAACGCATTCGCGATCTTCAGGACGAAACCGGTGGTTTTACTGCGTTCATTCCGTGGACTTTTCA
>DATNJO010000436.1:0-5183 GCA_035603895.1 Pyrinomonadaceae bacterium | reverse complement strand
GAGGTGACGCTGTTCAACCGCGGCACGCAAGCGTCTCCGTTCGCTGATGTGGAAACGATCGCCGGAGATCGAAACAAAGATCTCGATAAACTTCAAGGCCGCCGCTGGGATGCGGTTATCGATACGTGCGGATACTTGCCGCGCAATGTGAAAGCCACCGTGGAAATGTTGTCCGGGTCGGTGGAGCGCTACGTTTTTATTTCGAGTCAGTCAGCGTATGCGGATGTAAGTGTACCCGGAGTTGTTGAGACTGCTCCGCTCCGCAGTCTGACGAGCGAGCAACTGGACCGAGCTTATGCGATCGACACAGCGGGGCAACCGTCTTACGCCGAGTTGTATGGAGGATTGAAAGCTCTCTGCGAGCAGGCGGCGGAAGACGCCATGCCGAATCGCGTTCTGATTGTTCGACCCGGTTTGATTGTTGGTCCATACGATTACACTGACAGGTTTACTTACTGGGTCTTGCGCGTTGCTCGTGGCGGCGAGGTGCTGGCTCCGGGTCGTCCGGCGCGGCCGGTTCAGTTTATCGACGCGCGCGATCTGGCGGAGTGGATCGTGTTAATGACGGAAGGTGGCGGTGCCGGTGTTTTCAACGCCAACCGCTTCCCGAACAGGTTGACGATGCAAGACGTACTGGACGAGTGCAAGTCTAGCGCTGCCAGTAACGCCGTTTTTACCTGGACCACCGAAAAGTTTCTACGTGACGAGAAGGTTGCGGCGTGGAGCGAGATGCCGCTCTGGTTGCCGGAAGAAGAAGCGCCGCAATTACAAGGCTTCATGTTTATAAATTGCGACAAAGCGTTTGCCGCCGGCCTGCGCATCCGGCCTTTGAATGCGACGGTAAACGACACGCTCGCTTGGGCCCGTGACGAATTGCACGGCACGGCTTTGAAAGCCGGAATGGATTCCACGCGCGAGCAAGACCTGCTTTGCAAGTGGCACGAATCGAGAACTCAACAATGATCCAACCGCTCGAAATGAAGGAGACTCACCCGATCAAGCTCCACGCCGGTGGTGTCTCAACGACCACTGAAGTATGGAACGTGCTCGGTGCGAGCTTTGACGGCGATGTCGATCGCGTTGCGTCGCTCGTGGAATCGAATCAGCAGTTGCTGACGTGTCAGTACGACTACACTTCCCCGCTCCATTTCGCCGTTCGCGAAGGCCACGTTGAATTGGTCAGGTTTCTCATCGAACGCGGCGCACTCGATCCGACTTACAGAACGCATCCTTTCCTCGATTCACTGATCACCGTGGCCGGGGATCGCGAATTCGATGAGATCACTCAAATGCTGCGGCAGGCACTTGCCGATCCGGCACGGACGCGTGAATGGGGTGATACCGGCGCGATCGACTACGGGAAAGACGAGACGCAGGCGAGATTTCAGCAACTCGTAAGCGATCGCCAACACGCCGAGGTCGAGGCAATGCTGCAAGAACGGCCGGAACTGGCGCTTGATGAAACCGCATTTTGGGGCGAAGGGCTACTCTCCGTTCCTGCAAAAGCGGGCGATCATCAGCTGCTTGAGATACTCATGGACCACGGCGCGCGTTGTCCTGACATCTCGAAGTGGGGCGCGCGGTATTATTTCCACAACTTTCTCACCGCGAGGTTTCTTCTCGAACGCGGCATGAATCCGAATCATACGAACTGGCGCGGGTTTACGTTGCTTCACGACATGGCCCACACCGGCCAGCTCGCTAAAGCGCGTTTACTGATCGAACACGGAGCGGATGTGAATCGCGTCGACGACGAGTATCGTTCGACACCGTTGGGCTACGCGGCGCGTTGGGGACACGTAGAGTTGGTCAAGCTGCTGTTGGATTGCGGCGCCGATCGCAACAAGTCAGGCGCGCCCTGGTCTACGCCCCTCGCCTGGGCGCGCAAGAGGAACCACGACGAAATCGAAGACCTCCTCAAGTCACCCGAACTGCAACACTAAAGGAGCCCGCAGATGAAACTCATCCTGACCGTCGCGGCGTTTGTAACGATTATCTTCTGTCCTGGTCTCGTCTCTGCTTGTAGTTGTCTCGGCACTCCTTCGTCGTGCGGCTCTTTCCTAATGGCGGAAGCCGTCTTCGTGGGAACGGTTACAAGCGTAAAGCAGCAGCCAATGAAGTATGAGGGATACGACGGCACCGGTCAGGTGGCCGTCGTAAAAGTCGATGAAGCGTTCAAGGGCGTTAACACGCCGGAAGTTATCTTCCATAGCCATCAGACCTCCTGCGACCTGTACTATGAGGAGGGCCAACGCTGGTTGTTCTATGCTTCTTACGATAAGAAGGAAAAGGCATGGTATGTCGGCGCATGTGGACGGACCAGAAAGCTCGACCACGCTGCCAGTGATCTGCTCTACCTGCGGGCTTTGCCTGGTGCTATGGAGAACACGCGTATTGCAGGCGCACTATGGAATCGAGGCGACTACAAACCGTTGATGGGTGTGAAAGTGAAACTGACTGGTGAGCGTGAGACGCACGAAGTGTTCACTGACAAGAATGGCGTCTACGAGATGTACGGCCTGCCCCCGGGTCGATACGTCATAACAGCGGAAACTCCCATGAACTTGAAGCTCAGCTTCGCGACCGGGGAGGCGACGATTATAGATCTGAAGGACCAAACTCGCCGGCGGGTGGAGCTCAAGGAAAAGAGTTGTGCTGGAATCGACTTCTATTTCACTGAAAACACCGTGGTTAGTGGCACGGTCTTCAGCGTGGAGGGACTACCGATGCGCAACGTTTGTGTCAGACTTCAGGCGAAGGATCTGGCTCGCGAAACTGGATCTCTTTCGGGCTGTACGGACGAAAACGGACGCTTCAAGATCGACGACATCGGTCTCGGCGAATACTTTCTGATCGCCAATGAGCACAACGTAATCACCAGCAACGAACCATTTCCTCTAACATACTATCCAGGAGTTTTGGATAAAGAGAAGGCGACGGTTTTGATCGTCGCCAGTGGCGATAAACTGCAAGATTTCGACATCCACATTCCTTCGCAACGGCCGACCCGGACTATTCAAGGCCGGCTTCTGTTCTCCGATGGCCGTCCGGCGGCTGAGGAATCCGTCGAGTTCGCCTCAGACGAGAAACAGGGTCAAAACCAGGATCACGTATACGTTAGGACCGACGCAGAGGGCCGTTTCAAATTATCAGTGCTTGAAGGCTCGAAGGGCACACTGCACGGCTCGCTTTACGCCTATTCCCGTGACCGGACAAACTGCCCGCAAATCGACAACCTGGTCAAAGCCTACAAAGATATCGAAACCAAACGTATCACCCTCGAACTGAACCGCGACCATTACAATCTCGAGCTCGTACTACCCGTCCCGTACTGCGCGAAAGTGAAGAAGCAGGAGTAGCCTTGAGAAAACGTTCTGAGTTCAACCTTTAGGTTGTTCTGAGCAAGCTAAAGCTTGAACTCAAAACTTTAACTCAGAACGCACTGTGCTACTATTCATTTCACATGTTAACTATGACCTTCACAGGTTCTCACAAAGTTCTCTCACGACGTAGGCGCTCCGACGACCGAACCAAAAGCAATCAAACTGCGAGCTCGTCAAAACGTCATTTTAGAGCTGGGCTATTTCATTGGCAGGCGGGCCGCACGAAAGTCTGTGCTTTGCACAAAGGTGGCGTCGAACTTCCCTCTGACTATCAGGGCGTTGTCTACATCGAGGTTGATTCGAACTTGTTCTAGCGAAGGTTTCCATCGATTTAACTGGTCTTCTCGGCGGGTGAATCAACGGTTCAATAACATGTAGTTACACAATCTTTTCTCTGAGCGTTGACTTTTACCACCTCACACATTTAAATCTCTTCCGCATTTCAAATCCCTTTCCAAACGAGGCTTGATGATGACCTCTCGTCGTGATTTTTTGAGGACGGCTGGAGTTGCAGCCGGGGCGCTGTCGTTGGCGAAAGTGCCGGATTGGTTGAGCGGTGTCGTGGCTGCGGAAGAAGCGGCGGCGAATGGCGTCGATAAGAATGCGCTCGCCGATATCGCCCTGGCCACCGCACGCAAACTCGGCGTTACTTACGCCGACATCCGCATCAACCGCTATCGCAACGAGTCGATCTCCACACGCGAACAGCAGGTGCAGAACGTTTCGCGGAGTCAGAACTTCGGCTTCGGCGTGCGCGTGCTTTACAAAGGAACGTGGGGCTTTGCGTCGAGTCGCAGTGTCACGCCCGACGACGTACGCCGCATCACGCAACAAGCCGTCGAGATTGCCCGCGCTAACTCCACTTATCAGCGAAAGCGCATCGAACTCGTCCCGATCGAGAAGGTCGTCACGTCGTGGAAGAGCGCGTTTGAGAAAGATCCGTTTGAGGTCTCGATCGACGACAAGATCCAGTTTCTGCTGTCGCTGAACGAGTCGGCGATGAAGACGCAGGGCGTGAGCTTCGTCAGCTCGTCGATGGGCTTCGTGAACGAACAGAAGTTCTACGCTTCAACTGACGGTTCGCGGATCGAACAGTACATCATTCGCGCCAATCCGAACTTCAACGTCACCGCTGTTAATCGCACCAACGGCGACTTCCAATCGCGCAGCGCACTCGGCGGTCCGCAAGGCATGGGCTACGAGTACATGGAGAAGCACGATTGGAAACGCGATGCACAACAGGCTGCTGAGGACGCGGTGATGAAGTTGAAAGCCAAGCCGGTTGAGCCTGGCAAGTACGATCTCGTCCTGCACCCTTCGCATCTGTGGCTGACGATTCACGAATCGGTGGGCCATCCCACGGAACTCGATCGCGCGCTGTGGATGGAGGCCAACTATGCCGGCACGAGTTTCATCACGCCGGACAAAACCGGCAAGCTCCAGTTTGCTTCGAAGATCATGAACTTCGTGGCCGATCGCACTCAACCCGCTGGCTTGGCGACTGTTGGTTACGACGACGAGGGCGTGCCCGCGCAACGCTGGCATCTGATCAAGGACGGCGTTTTCGTCGACTGGCAAACCACTCGCGATCTCGCGTCGACGATAAAGGAAAAGAGATCTTACGGCTGCAATCACGCTGATAGCTGGGGCAGTATCTCTTTCCCGCGCATGCCAAACGTCTCGCTGCAACCCGGACCGGGTAATACGTCGCTTGACGATCTGATCGCCGGAGTCGAGAAAGGTATCTTGATCTACGGCGATGGTAGTTATTCGATCGATCAGCAACGTTACAATTTTCAG
>DATNJO010000435.1:0-10770 GCA_035603895.1 Pyrinomonadaceae bacterium | reverse complement strand
TTCCGTTGACCAACCGGTGGTTCAGGTTGAGGGGTAAACTCGCCAAACAGCTCCGTACCGTTATCGATAGTCCCATTACTGTTACGATCTAAGGCTAGCCATGCATCATCGCTTCCAACGGAAGTCCATGAAATATGCTCGAACACGCCGTCAGCATTTAGGTCAAAGAACACTCCGCCCGTTAGATTAGTAACACTGAAGCCATTTCCGAGTACGTCAATGACGATAGGCGTCGGCGTGCAAATTCCATCAACGAGCTGCCCCGGGCAGTCGGTACACAGGCGGCTATTGCCGTGACACCAATTCTCATTCGGGTTGCAACACACATCTGAGGGACCACACGGCAACCCCAGTTGAATACATTCAGAAGGTGGTGGCGGCGGTGGTGGTGGCGTCGGTGTTGGTGTTGGGCCGCTACCTAAGGGATAGCAATTACAGTCACTTTTATCCAGGTATTCGGTCTCAGGATTGCAGCTTGGCGGATTTAGACAAACACAGCATTCGAAGCCGTTGTTCGTCATGTTGGATGGACAGCCATTTTGCGGGTACAGGATTCGGTTTGCGGCGAAACCTGCTTGGCAGGCGCATTGCCAATGTGCGATGTTGCCAGGACCAATCAGGCAGCCGCAGTTTTGGTTGTTTGGCCGTTCAGCGGGATCACAAGTAGGTTCTGGTGAAGCACCTGGCGTCGGGGTAGGTGTCGCCGCCGGCAGAGACTGCCCACAAGCCAGGAATACGGATTCCGTGCAAAAGAGTGGGAAATCTATACCAGGGTAGTTACACGTTCTTGTCATAGCGATCGTTGTGCCACAAAGGCCAGCCGGATCTGAACAGCTTGTTGTGACACTAAACTCCATGTCATCAATTGTTGGAAACTCAGGGTCAGAGCAGTAACACCTTCCACGTCTCACCTTGATTTTTGAACAAGAAGTCCCGGGACAGCAAATATCAGGATCCGTGCTTGATCCTCTCGCCGGAACACCTCCAAATAAAAAATTAGCCGGCCCTGAGCTGGCCGGCACTAAGGAGAAGCCAAAGCGCAACGAAGGATCTCGCAGTCGCGAGCAGTTACCAGGGGCCTCCTTATTTGGCAAATAAAACGCTAGCGGTTTCTTGCGGTCAAAAGTCTTACCTTCCGGACCTTCCCATCCTGTACCATCTCCGAAAGAGAGGAAATTAAAAAAGACCAGGACACCTTTTTGTGGTGCCACATTATATTCTTTGCTAAAGCTCTCCAAGCCTTCAGCCGAAGGCCTTGAAAGCTTGAAAACATGAGTTTCACCGGGCTGAATAGGAACATCTTCCGGCTTTGGTGTTTCACTGGGAACCGTCATGAACTCACTTCTTCCATAATTCATGGTGCCCCCGTAGGGATTGCCATCGGGTGCCTTGACGTCAGTTAGCATCCATACCAGCGACAGCGCATAAATCGGCCTGTCGCCAGTGTTCTTAACTTCCACTTGGAAGTCCATGGGCCAATGCTCGTTGTTAAGATCTTGAAACCCTTCTTCCTTCTCCTTCTTGATTTTTATTTTGATAGGTAGATGACTCGGCACACGATCATCGAGCTGTCGTTTGGATTGTGACGACTGGGCTGTGGTTGAGATACTGAAGTTGATGAAGGCAAACGCAAAAACTCCAGCCGCAACCAAGACGAGAAGCTTCACCGATATGCTCAGGTTCTTCAGAGGATTCATTAGTTTCGTCCAAGCTTAAAAGCGCTCCTGTGAGTCATGAGAGTAAGGCCGCAAATGTACGTCTGCTATTTGGTCCTGTCAATAATTCTACTGAATCTGAGTGGTCCTGGTTTGTGATTCAGGATCGGACGGGGAGTGATCAAGCATTTCACAGTTTTCGTCGAAATAATGTCCCATTTCACCATATAAGCCAGCAATCCACTTAGAGTCTTTTTGAGGCCGCCATTGAAGTCGAACTGATGTGGCAAATTGATTCATGGGCCCTCGTTCAATTTCATTCTCTGAACTCGGGCCATTCAGTGTCGGGTTGTAGATGGTGAAACGTGTCCTCATCAGGCCCATACCATGGGTCGTCGAGTGTGATCAGCACCTCAAGGTCTTCTTCGCTCATGTAAACCTCCAACGCTCAAGTTTATGAAGCACCTTTTGACGCCGCTGTAGCGTTCTTATTCGGGACCTGACTTCCGGTTCCACGAAGCCAGTCTTCGAAACGGATCTCGCCAAGCATGGGCGCGCCATCGTTCGGAACAAGCGATTGCTCGCTCAACTCGGTGCCGAAATATTGCGCGTGCGGGTCGGCAACGACCTCGCGCGGATCGTTGCGTGCGCTGAGACCCCGGCTAATGAATTCGTTAAAACGAAACTGCTCGGGCCCAGCCACTTCAACCGTTCCATTCAACGGCGATCCGATCGCGACTTTAACAACCGTATTGGCGACATCTTCCGCCGCCAAAGGCCGGAAAGCGACCGCCGGCAAGCGAACCGTGTTGCCTTCAGTTGCGGAGTCGGCAATGCGCCCGAGGAACTCAAAGAACTGCGTCGCCCGCACGATCGAATAAGGTATCGGTGACTCCTTGATCAGCTTTTCCTGAGCGACCTTCGCACGGAGATAGCCGCTGCTCGGCAGACGATCGCACCCGACGACTGACAAGGCCACGTGATGACTAACACCCGCGGCCGCTTCGTAGTCGAGCAGGTTGCGAGTTGATGTTTGGAAGAATTCCATAACCGCCGCATCCTCAAAAGACGGCGAGTTCGACACATCGACAACTACAGACGCACCCGCAAGAACTTCAGCGAGTCCCTGGCCGGTCAAGGTGTTTACGCCTGAATCCGGCGATGCAGACACAGCTTCATAACCGCGTTCGTTGAGTTTTTTTACGACCTTCGATCCGATCAGCCCCGTGCCGCCAATAACCACAACCTTCATGTTTGATTTTTCATTCGTCATAGTTTCAACTCCTCACTCGATCTTTCGTTTCGCTACTGTGCCGGCACCAGCACCGGAGCACCTTTGTCCTTGATAAAGAACACCAGGAACTTTGCCGGCTTGGTACTACTTGCGTTACGGCCAACAGTGTGAACATCTTCGGGACCTTCATAAAACGTCTCGCCCGGGTTCAGCGTCACTTCCTTTCCGCCTTTCACCTGCATCACGATTGTGCCCTCCAGCACATAAACGAATGCCCGTGCGTTGTGCCGGTGAACGGGATCGATGGCTCCCGGCGGATAGTCCACTGTGATCATCAAGACTTCTTTGCCGGGAAGTTCCGGCAGATCTTTTGACATGAGCTCTTTTACAGAAGCTTGTTTGGCGGGCTCTTGGGCCATCACGTTGCTCGCCATGAGACAGAGCAGAATCAACACCAATTTCGCGTTCTTCATGATGACTCCTTCTACACTGCTGCTGCCGCTGCTGCCGAGCTTTGCTCAGCGCGGATAAACTGAAGCAAGTCTGCGTTAATCAGATCTTTGTGAGTCGAGCACATACCGTGCGGCAAGCCCGGATAAACTTTCAGTTCGGCGTCCTTCACGATCTTCGACGACACCAGCGCAGTGATACCGATCGGCACGATCTGATCGTCGTCGCCATGCATGATCAGCGTGGGCACGTCAAACTTCTTCAGATCTTCGGTGAAATCGGTTTGCGCAAACGCCTTGATGCACTCGTAGGTGGCGAGCAGACTGGCTAACATCGATTGCAAAAGAAAACTATCGAGCAAGCCTTGAGAAACCTTTGCGCCCGGCCGGTTGAAGCCAAAGAAGGGAACTCTGAAGTCAGTCATAAACTGGTGGCGATCGGCTTGTATGCTGGCGCGAAACTGATCGATCACTTCGATCGGCAACCCGTTGGGATTAGCTTCAGTCTTTTGCAACAACGGCGGAACCGCGCTGATCAGCACCGCCTTCGCTACGCGCTCAGTGCCGTAGCGTCCGATGTAGCGAGTTACTTCGCCGCCGCCCGTCGAGTGACCGACGTGAATTGCGTCTCTTAGATCTAGCGCTTCCACGAGTGCTGCGAGGTCGTCTGCATAAGTATCCATGTCGTTGCCGCTTCGTGGCTGGCTCGAACGCCCGTGACCGCGACGATCGTGGGCGATGCAGCGATAACCATTCGAGGCAAGGAAAAACATCTGATCCTCAAACGCGTCGGCTGACAGCGGCCAGCCATGACTGAAGACTACGGGCTGTCCTGCGCCCCAGTCGTTGTAGTAAATCTGCGTTCCGTCTTTGGTCGTAATCGTACTCATTTCAATCCTCCTTCTGGTGTTGGACACCTGCTTCAAGTTCGCGTGAGTAGTGATTATGAAATCGTGAATCTTGGAGGGATTTTGCGCGTATTGGTTTATTCGCGAAACCCTAGATTGTGCGACGTGGAGATCACCCAATCGAGTTAGGTGCGGCTTAATCGGAAGTTGTGGCTGAGTTTTTGTCTTTGCGCGGACGAACAACTGTGACGCGAAGTCCAAATAGTCTTGCGTCCACCGAATATGCGCCTGGACCAAGAAGCAGGAGCGCGGCTGACGTCAATATCCCGAGCAGGTAGATGCCGGCGTCCGGTTGGTCAGACAAAAACAGATTTGCGACGGCTGCAACACCGGCAACGATCGAAACTGCGACGGTGAGGAATCCGAGAAGCAGACTGAGCACAATCAACGCTAATAAAGAGACGACAAGCCACTGTAGAGCGCTGGAGGATGAGTGGAAGCGCTGCGTAACGTTCAATGCGAATATCGCCGTTACGGCCAGGCGTAAGAGCAGCAGCCCAAACCCCGGGCCACCTTGAGGAAACATGGGGTAGAGTCTTTGCACGCATGTACGTTATCGGCTTAGTTGGCAATCGGACACCCTCTTTTGAGGGATACAGCTTCGCGGGAGTGCGGATCAAAACAAGAGCTTCAGGGCGAGCTGAATCGAGCGCGGACCGCCTATTTGGTAAAGAGGATTGAGTCCGCCATTGGCGCCACCTGAACCGAGACTGTTCGCTAACGTCTGAGTCGAGCGGCCAAACACCGGGCTGGTCAGGACATTTGTGGGACTGCCGAAGTTGGGGTGATTGAAGATGTTGAAAAACTCCGTACGGAAACGAAGTGCCAATCTCTCCGTCAACCGAAACTGACGCTGCAATCCGACGTCAGCCTGCCAAGCTCCAAAACCTCGCAGAACGTTGCGTCCGAAGTTACCTTGTGTTCCGGCAGGTGCCGAACTGAAAGCTGCGCGATTGAGGATCTTCCCACCGGGAAACTGCGAGCCGTGGATCTCGAGTGGAACGCCCGGGATTACGTTTGGACGAGGAGCGAGTTGTGTACCTGCTGCGGCGAAAGCTGCGCCAACAACGTTAACTGGTGGTGCAGATCTGGCAAAGATGAAACTGTCGATCGACCAGCCGTTCAGTATCGCTCTGACAGTTTTATCTGAACCCGGAGAAGGCAACTCATACGTGATGCCCGCTGTCGATGCGTGCCGGACGTCGAAGTTGGAGTTGCCGCGGTCAGCGTTCGGATCAGCGATCTGGCCGGGCGTATTGGTGTTCGTGGCGATTGCATCTGTCGAGGCGATGTCGATCGAATGTGACCACGAGTATGAGCCCAATGCTTGCAAGCCGCGCGACAAACGGCGCTGAAACTTTATCTGCAAAGCGTGGTAGTCGGACGTTGCCGAATTGTCAGTCAACGCAATGAACTCAAAATTCGGATTTATGGCGAATAGATTCGTTACTCGGAGCAACTGTCTTCCGATCGCGCCGACGTAAGTAGCCGAGAGACTCTGATTATTTCCAATCGACTGCTCCACTGCGACATTCCACTGATAGGACCGCGGTAATTTCAAATGACGATCGGCAACGAGCATTTGGCCAGCGGGTAAGTTTGTCGTGAGTGCAGGAGGAGCAGCGTCTTGAGGACTAAGCGGAAACGGTGAGGAAGGGAAGTTCTTGTCGGCAAGGTACGGAAAAAAGCTCGACACGCCACCGAGCGATCCCTGTCCGAGATCGTAAAAGATTCCGAAGCCCGCGCGCACGGCAGCGTCCCAATTGCGAATTCCACGGAATTGATATGCAAGTCCGATTCTCGGCGCAAGATTTCCATAAGTAGTTTCGTAAAGCGGCGTGCCTCGAGGCGCGAGGGTCAACGTAGCCGGATTATCCAAGCCAATCACGGTGAATGGATCGTTCTCCCGATTCTTGCCCTTCAGTGCCGGATTGACGTCCCACCTCAAGCCATAAGTTATCGTCAATCGTGGTGTGATCTTCCAGGTGTCTTGTCCAAACAACGAGAAGTTCTGTGACACAAGCGCATTAGTTTGAAACGAGCTCGACTGCGCCAATAGCGCTATGCCCGATAGCGCGCCTCCCGGGTTGCTGCTCACTCCCGAGAATGCTGCAAATTGATGGTAAGCGGCCGGACTACTAAAAGGAGCGAGCCAGCGATAGTCGACGCCGAATTTCAATTGATGGCTGCCCTTTGTCACTGAAAGGTTGTCGATAAGATTGACCTGGCGCTGCTCTGTCGTCCCTTGCTTGCCTTGAACGTATTGTCCAACACCCAGCACGATGAATAAGAGAGTGCCGTTGGCGGAGGTGATGCCCGGAGGAAACAAAAACGAGTCGGAAAGCGGTACCGCGCCGCCGAAATCGTCCATGACGAAATCGATGCCAGCGCGGTGATTGCTGTAGTTCGCGCGCACTTCGTTACTGATCTCCGGGGCGATCATTTGTGTGAGACCGACTGTTCCGGTGTGTACTGAGGAAGACAATAAACTCGTCACGCTGAGTACTCGACCGGAGTTGAAGAACGGTCCTCGTTGATCCAGGTTGGAAGGCGAAAAGTTATACCTGCCAAACAAATTGAGCCGGGGCCGGAGCGTATGATCGATGCGAATGCTGTAAGCATCAAGCGACGAAGGATTCGAAAAACTCGCGTTGAATTGTGCTACGCCTGCGGTGAGTGCCCGTCCGTTGGCCACTGGAAAAGCATTTAGATATGGACGTATTCCGGCAGGTGCTTGCTGCCGCGCCTGGCTATCCGGCACGGCGGTTTGCATGCTCGACGGCTGGCGTAAACGTTGTCCCTCGTATGAAAAGAAGAAGAACGTCTTGTCTTTAATGATTGGACCACCAAGCACACCGCCAAAATCATTCAGCCGTTCCGCTGGTTTCGCGAGACCGTTGAAGTTTACAAACCAGTCTCTCGCATCGAGTATGTCGTTTCGAAAATATTCGAACAGCGTGCCGTGAAAAGCGTTGGTTCCGGATCGTGTGGCAATCGAGACTTGCCCCCCCGGCGTGCGTCCAAACTCGGGCGCAAACGAAGACGTCTGGATGCGAAATTCCTGCATGGCATCGACGGAAACGAGACTGTTTGTTCCGCCCGAAGCGCTTAGAGCCGGCAAAGCGCCGGAAGCACTCTGCATCATGGCAACAAATCCCGTGACGCCGAAATTAGCGCTGACGCCGTCGACCGTGAAATAGTTAGCGTCAGCGCGTTGTCCATTCACACTGAATTGCCCCTGATCGTTAAAAGTGGACGGAGTAAGGACTACTCCGGGTGTCAGTTCGATCAGCGTCTGGAAACTCCGGCCGTTAAGAGGAATATTCTCGACAAACGTTTGGTTAATCACGGTGCTGACCGTGGCTGTTTCGGTATTCACCAGGGGCGCACCACTTTCCACCATGACAATTTCCGAAACATCGCCGAGCGTCATCTGAAGGTCGATACGCAGCGCATCCTGCACGTGCAGGATCACGTCGGGTTTGATTAACTTTTTGAACCCTGACTTCTCTATTTCGAGACGATAAGAAGCCGGTGGAAGATTCGCGAGGTGATAGTCACCCGAGCCATTGCTCGTACATTCGTGGCGAATGTTCGTGGCGGCGCTGATCGCGGCGACTCTCGCGTCGACGATCAAAGCATTCGCGGGATCCGTGATACGTCCCGAAAGCGAGGCATTTGTGGTTTGGGCTTGGCCCAACGTGAAAGAAGTGAGGAGGATGAATACTAATGCAGCAACTCGGTGCATAGTCCAAACCTCACATTCCAAACTGGATGCGCGAGACTAATGCCCCATTCGAGTTGCTGTCAATGCCGCAAAGGGGTTAATCATCAATAACCCTATAGTGTGATGCGCTTGCTTCCAATGGCAAGGACATTCTGAGAGTGTAATGATGCAGTTTGAAAACCGA
Source organism: Pyrinomonadaceae bacterium (assembly GCA_035603895.1). Lineage (GTDB taxonomy): Bacteria > Acidobacteriota > Blastocatellia > Pyrinomonadales > Pyrinomonadaceae > PSRF01. The sequence continues at coordinate 2,613 of DATNJO010000435.1, read as the reverse complement.
CTGTTTACCGGGAGAGCTTTGCCCGAGAAGTACGTCTGCGCAGAAGATCTTCTCCCGCAAAGGCGCAAAGGCGCAAAGAAATCCTTTAGAAACGCGACAGCGCTTTGCGTCTTTGCGCCTTTGCGGGAGATCGCCTAACGCTGCGATAAGATATGCGGACCATGGAGAAACCGCGCGGACGACGATTTGTCATCCCGCTTGGCCCCGTATGCGCCTTCCTGCTGCTGGCGTGTTGCCCTGCCGCGTTTGCGTTGAATCCGGATCTGGACGTCAGCCAGTATGCTCACACGCCGTGGAAGAGCCGCGACGGTTTCCCCAAGGGCGAGATCACCTCGATCGCTCAAACCCCGGATGGTTATCTCTGGCTCGGCATGGAGTTCGGTTTATTTCGTTTCGACGGCGTCAAGAATGTCCTCTGGCGTCCGCCGGCGAATCAGGAACTTCCCTCCAGCTTTATCTTCAGCTTGCTGGTTGCGCGTGACGGAACTCTCTGGATTGGCACAGCTAAAGGTCTTGCAAGTTGGAAAGATGGCAAGCTCACTCAGTACCCGGAACTCGCTGACCGCTACATTTTCAAGGTCGTGGAGGATCGTGAAGGAACGATATGGGCTAGCGGAATGGCAGTGCCCGTTGGAAAACTCTGCGCGATTCGAAGTAGCAACGTTCAATGCTTTGGAGACGACGGCAGTCTCGGCCGCGGAGTTTTTAACTTACACGAGGACAGCAAGGGCAATCTCTGGGCAGGAGTGAAGGACGGGCTGTGGCGCTGGAAGCCTGGACCACCAACATTCTTCTCACTTGCGGGCGAGCCCGATGGCATTCAGTGTTTCGGTGATGACGACGACGGCACATTGCTCGTAGGTTGGAAAGGCGGAATTTACCGGTTCGTCGATGGAAAAACTGAAGCGCATCCGATCACGGAAAAGTTAGGACAAATCATAGCCCGCAGGATGCTTCGCGACCGGGATGGCGGTCTCTGGATCGCTACTTTCAACCAGGGAATCATCCACGTACATAAGGGCCGGACGGATGTGTTCGGGTTGTCAGACGGTCTTTCGGGTGAATCCGCGTTGAGGCTTTTTGAGGATCGCGAAGGCAATATATGGGTAACGACCGGAAGCGGCCTCGATCGCTTTCGCGATTTTGTGAGCGCCACGTTTTCCGTGAATCAGGGCTTGTCGAGCTCACGAGTACGCTCGGTTATTGCGGACAGGCAAGGAGGAATATGGCTTGCTACTCCCAACAACTTGAATCGGTGGAACAGCGGGCAGGTCACCATTGTCAACGCCAACACTAATAACCCCAAGGGCTTCGTTCCAAATTCTCTTTTTCAGGACGATAGCGGCCGTGTTTGGGTTTCTACCCCGTATGAGTTTGGGTATCTCGACAATAATCGATTTGTTTCCCTCATCGCTGAACCCGGAGCCGTGACTGCCATTACGCAGGACACCGCGGGGGCACTTTGGGTCGCCAACGAGCACGTCGGACTTTTCCACATACAAAACGGGAAGGTGGTCCAACAAATTCCCTGGTCCAATCTCGGCCAAACCAATCCCCTGATTGCCCTGGCCGCGGATCGGGTGCGCGGCGGGCTCTGGCTTGGTTACTTTCAGGGTGGCGTTGCCTACTACAACGACGGCCAGATCCGGCAGTCGTATAGCACTGCTGACGGGCTGATCGGCGGCCGTGTGAACGACCTCTATGTCGATCGCGAGGGAACACTGTGGATTGCGAATGAGAGTGGAGTCAGCCGGTTAAAGAATGGACGTTTTGCGACGCTGACCAGCAGAAACGGTTTGCCGTGCGATGGTGTTCATTGGGTAAGGGAAGACGACGCCGGTTCATTCTGGCTCTACACGCCCTGCGGTTTGTTGCGTGTTGCCCGAAGCGAAGTCGATGCCTGGGCCGTTGCGATGGACCACGACATAAATGCAAAGCCAACGGTCCGGGCAAGTATTTTCGATATCTCGGATGGCGTGCGGGGCATCGCATCGACAAGCCACTTCAGCCCGCAAGTCGCAAAATCAATAGATGGCAAACTCTGGTTTTTGGTCGGAACGGAAGGCGTGAATTTTGTCGATCCGAATCATCTCCCGTTCAATAATCTCCCGCCGCCAGTGCAAATCGAACAGTTCGTTGTGGATCGCAAAACCTACGATGCGACCTCCGCTGACGGTGGCCCTTTGCGCCTGCCACCGTTGATACGCGATCTGCAAATCGACTACACGGCCCTGAGTCTGGTCGCGCCTGAGAAGATCCTCTTTCGTTACATGCTGGAAGGCCGCGATACTGAGTGGCAGGAGGCTGGCAATCGCCGCCAGGTGTTTTATAACGATCTTGGCCCAGGCACTTATCGCTTTCGTGTGATGGCTTGCAACAACAGCGGTGTGTGGAACGAAACCGGCGCTTTCGTCGATTTCACTATCGCCCCAACCTATTATCAAACCGCGTGGTTTCGCATCCTGATATTTGTCCTGCTTCTGTTAGTACTCTTTGGCATTTATCATCTGCGGCTGCGGCAAGTGGCGCGGGTAGTGCGCGGGCGGATGGAAGAACGGCTCGAGGAAAGAGAGCGCATTGCCAGAGACTTGCACGACACGCTTTTGCAGAGCG
>DATNJO010000434.1:0-3090 GCA_035603895.1 Pyrinomonadaceae bacterium | reverse complement strand
CTGACGGTTACTATTCAGGACCGCATCACGGTTCCGTCGCTGTTGGTAACCGGTCAAGCTGTGGTCGAAGGCAATGCCGGCACTACAACCCAACTATTGTTTACCGTGAGTCTGTCGGCGGCTACGGGCAAGTCGATAAGTGCTGACTTTGCGACCGCGAACTTTGGTGCGTTTGGCGACAAGTGCACTAACCAGGGCGCGGATTATGAAACCACTACCGGCACATTGTCCTTCCAGCCCGGCTCCACGATGTTTACGGTCCCCGTAAAGGTCTGCGGCGACGCAAGTGCGGAAGGAGATGAAGGAGTCCGCCTGCTCCTTTCGAACGTTTCCGGTGCGACGGTTATCTTTGATCCGTTTTTGGTAGGTGTAATTATCAACGACGATGCGCTGCGGTTGGTGCTCGAACAGTCTGGTCCGAGCCCAAATCAAGCGGCGGCTTTGGATGCGCTTCTGGCAGTCAGAGATCCGTTCAAGTTAACAATTCCGGATTACGTTGAAGGTACGGATCGAAGTTCACGCGTGGCCCTATACGCGCGGGGCCTGCAATTGAATCCGGGTGAGCCGCCTTCGTTTGTGTTCATTCGATTAACCAGCACCTCTTCGATATTCAATATCTTCGAAATCCCGGCTGAAGACGTGCGCCAGCTTCCGAATAGTGACTTGACGCAGGTGGTGTTCAGGCTGCCGGATAATCTGCCGGCGGGCACCTATGAAGTGTTCATTCGGGCGCACGGCTTGATAACCAATACCGGCACGATCCGCATCGCGCCGTAGGCTGGTTTGTTGGTCGAACTCGGCTTCAGGGTTTTTTCTCCGGGCCGAGTTCAGCCAGCACCTCTTCAATGTTCTTATCGGCCCAGAAGCGAAACATGTTTTCCGCGGTCGTCAGCGTGCGCGTTTTCATTCGATCGATGTACAACGTGCCGTTCAAGTGGTCTATCTCGTGCTGAAGAATGCGTGCGTACCAGCCATGCGCGTCGATCGTTACTGCTTCGCCACGCTCGTTCAGACATTCCACGCGAACACTTAGCGCGCGATCCACAACCGCGCTGAAGCCTTCAACGCTCAAACAGCCTTCGAAGAACTCCGCCGACGTGTCGTCCCGGAACGAGAGCTTCGGATTGACGATCACATGAAACGGAATTGCCGCTCTTTGCCGTTCTGCCAGTTCCTCCTCGGACAGACCTTCTATATACTCCGCTCGATCTTCAATCACTGCGATTTGAATCGGCACACCGATCTGAGGTGCAGCGAGTCCGACGCCCGGCGCCTCACGCATCGCCTCTCGCATCAACACGATTAGTTGTTGTATCGACGGACTACCGATCTCCTCTTTCGTCAGCGGGCGGCTTTGCGTTCTCAACACCGGATCACCTGCCTGAACAATCTTTAGCTTCATCCACTTTCTCCCTGATCGTGGTCCTTCGGCTTTTTCGACAACACTCGAACTCTGTTATTCTGTGCGCGCTATGCCTCACAAGAAAAACCTCACAGCGACTAGTCTATCTGCATCCGTTCAACTCATCGAGCGCCGAATCTACCTGATTCGCGGTCAGAAGGTCATGCTCGACTTCGACCTCGCGGAGCTTTACGGCGTGTCAACAAAACAACTGAATCAGCAGGTCAGACGTAACAAGAAGCGGTTTCCTGAAGACTTCATGTTCCGCTTAACAAAAGAAGAGGCCGAGTCTTTGAGGTCACAATTTGTGACCTCAAACACGGAAAGGCCGCAATTTGTTAGGGAAAATGAAAACTTGAGGTCACAAATTGCAACCTCAAGTTCTGGAAAGGGTGGACGCCGCCATCTACCGTACGCGTTCACTGAGCAAGGTGTGGCCATGCTGTCAGGGGTGCTGAACAGCGAGCAAGCCATTGAAGTCAACATCGCGATCATGCGGGCCTTCGTGCGACTGAGGCAGATGCTCGAAACGAACGAAGAACTCAATCGTAAGTTCGCCGCCGTCATCAAGAAACTCTCTACGCACGATAAGTATTTCCGAGTTGTGTTCGATGAGCTGAAGAAACTAATGGAGAAACCGCGGTCGTCAAGCAGGCAAATTGGTTTCAAACGGCGCCCTTGACAAGGGCGCGTGGCAATTTCACGAACCACGCGAGCAGCGCCAAAACCATCACCACCAGGGTCAACAAATAAAATATCGCCGCGTACGAACCGGTGCGGCTGACGGTTTCGGCGAGCACCAGTGGCCCAAGAGCCGAGGCCACGACCGTCAACGCCTGCGCGGCGCCCTGAATCTTGCCAAGATGTTTTCGCCCGTACGCCGCGCTCCAGAAACTAAAAAAGATCACGATCACGAATCCACCGGCCAGTCCCATCACCGCGGCATATATCGCTACGTGCGTTTGCGTTGACACGTGCGGCAGCGCAGCCAGCGAACCCGCAAGCAGGACCATCGCAAGCGCTAGCAAGCGATTCATCTTCCACTTCGAAGCGATCCAGCCACCAAGAAAGTTTCCCGCGAGCGAAGTCAACGCCACGATCACCAGACTGCGATGATACGTGGAAGCATCGAACCGGCGCTCCGCGAGAATCGATTCGTTGAAAAGAGCAATGCCGGAAGCGATCAGTCCGTAAACGGCACTGGATATTCCAAAGACCCAAAAGCCAGGAGTCGATAAAGCTTGGCCCAGCGTGTAGTCAGCGGGAGTTTCATTACCAGGATCCGTCGTCTCGCCATCCGGTTCGATCGAGCAAGACTCAGGCGAGCGACGCACGAGCAACAATGCAAGCGGCGCCAGTCCTAACAGCAACGCGACTCCGACGATCCACCACGCCCGGCGCCAGCCACTCGCCAACACGATCGCGCCAATCAACGGAAATGCCAACATGAAACCTATACTCAACGCGATCGTGTAGATCGCTATCGCAAGGTTGAGCCGGCGCACAAACCACTGCCCGACCATCGTTATGCTGATGACCGATAGCGCGCTTTGTCCGAAGCCACGCGTGAGTGTAATCAAGACCGCGATTGCTGCGACGCTCTGCGTCGCGCTCATTCCAAAGACTACAGCAGCCAACGCGATGGTGACGACCGTTAACACTATTCTGCTGCCGAAACGATCGATCAG
>DATNJO010000433.1:0-3050 GCA_035603895.1 Pyrinomonadaceae bacterium | reverse complement strand
TTCCGCTTTCGGATCGTAAGGCGCTGCCAGATACTTCTTCGCTACCGCCTGCGCGTTGTCGTAATCGATTCCCGAAGCCACTGCTTTTTTGTACTCCGAGACCGCGCGCTCACGCTCACCTTTCGCGTCGTAAGCATTGCCGCGTTTGATGTGCGCCCAGGCTTCGATCCACGACGGCCTCAAGTTTCCGATAAGCGAGGCCTCGAGATTGTCGAGCGCCTGTTGCCAGTTGCGCTGTTCGAGGAAGAGTAGTCCGAGGTTGTAATAGACCCAGGAGTTCGAGCGATCGAGTTTCAGTGCCGCTTCAAACTGCTGCTGCGCCTCGGCGTAAATGCCTTCTTTCATCTGCTCGATGCCGCGCCGCGCGATGATCGACACGCGCAACTCGTCCGACATGCGCAGTATCTTGTTGTTTGGATCGACCACTACCTCAAGCGGTTGTCCATTCGACTCGAAGTCGAAGTCTTCGCTACGGCCTTCAATGCGAATAATCGTCTGTTGATTGTCGCCTTCAGCACGCAGTAACAACTCGACCGGCATCCGGAGTGTTTCCAGGTTCTGCTTCACTGTGCCACGCGTGCGAAACTTCCCGGCGCGCGTGCGAATGATTTGATAGTCGACGGTGAACTCCGGCACGCCAGTGCCTTCGATCCACTGCGCGAAGAAGTAACGCAGGTTGTCCTGCGAGATCTGCGTTGCCAGTTTTTCAAACTCGTCGATCGAAGCGTTCTTGCCGCGATAAGTGTCGACGTAAGTGCGCATCAAGCGATCGAAGTTCTCGCGTCCGATCGTTTCGCGCAACATGCGAAAGACCATCGAACCTTTGTAAAAAACGATAGATTGATAAGCGGCTGATTGATCGTCGAGAGCGCTTGGCGCGCGGGCGATCGATGCGGTTTGTTCGAAGGTCAGCGCGCGTTCCTGTTGTTCGCGTTGAGCTGCGTCGAGGCCGCCGGCCGTGAGGGTTGTTTCGCGAAACGCGAAAGCGCTCCATTCGGCGAGTCCCTGCGAGAGCCACGCGTCGTCAAATGATTTGAGACCGACTGTTTGACCCCACCACTGATACGCGATCTCGCGCTGAAGCTTTTCTTCCGGAACGGGACGGCTCGTGTCGAACATCTTGCTCGATAGGAAAATCATTCCCGGACCGGAGTACGCGTCCAGGCTTTCGTCGTCGATTTGCACCACGACGAGACGATTGCCGAAGAGCGGCATGCCGTATTGTTTGGTGTAGAACTCGAGCACGCGACCGGTCAGTTCCGCGTACTGTTCGATCCGCTTCTCACTGCCTGGCATCGCGTACAACTGCAATTCGTAGTTGTGATAGCGCAGGTTTTTATTGATGTATTGCCCGGCGGCGAAGTTTCCGATCAGCACCGGATTGCGGTGCACGAAGCGATAACGAACCGCGCCTAACTTCGGATCCGGTGTGCCTACCACAGGGTCATCGCTTGTGCCGGCGACCTGCAAACCTGACGGCACAACGAGGGTGATATCCGACGTTGCTCTATCAGCGGCGTAGTCGTGAAACGGAAACCAGCGCGACGCATACATCAGATACGAGCCTTCAGTGCCAACATAAGCCAAACGCCTCGTCGCGAGCGGTCCGCCTTCGGGCGAAACCAGCGCGCCACCCCAGCGAATACGCAGTGTCACGGGCTGGTTGGCTGGAACTACCTGGCCCAGGTCGATACGTACGCTTGGTCCAAGCGCGCCAACGCCGACGTTGTCCTGTACGAACCCGGTCAGTTGTTTGCCGTCTTTTTCGATGGAGTCGATCTTGAGTGAACCGTTAAGCTCGAAAACCACCGAGCGCGTTGCGTCCAGCGGTGTAAACGTGACATCCGCGCCGGCGCGCAGCGTGTGCTGTTCGGGAATGATTTGAGCTTCGATACGGTAGTGCGTGACATCAAAACGACTGGCGGCCTGCTGAGGAGCAGGTTGTTGTGCTTTTCCCGCGGAGACAAACGTCAGGACGGCCAAGGCCGCCATGAGGCCGGGGAAGATGGGCTTTATTCTCATCATGGCTTTCGGTATTTGCGAACGATTATACAGCCGTTCCAACCGTTAAGAGGAATCCGCTGCGAGGCTTTTGGATGGCTGTAACCCTCAGGCGGTTGCTAAAACCATCCACAGATTACGCAGATCACCCATCCCTTCTACGGAGATTGCCAATCCCTAAGGCATTCTGCGTAATCTGTGGATTGCTTAGTCGGCTTGACACCTGTCTGGTTCAACAAATACATTCTTGCTTCTGCGTTGCGCATCCTTGCTCGATGAGAGCACTATCCACGTTACAAAGGAGTCGATTTATGAGACGCGTCTCTATGCTTTTATTTCCCGTCTTTGTCTGCGCGCTCGCTGTTCTCCACGGGCAAGCTCAAAGCACCCGCAGCGTGCGGGTTAATTTCAAGGAAACTACCTTGAAGAACGGCCTCCGCGTGATCACCGTCGAAGATCCCTCGGCGCCCGTGATCGCACTTTCGGTGACCTATAACGTCGGTTCCCGAGATGAACGAAAGGGCCGCACCGGTTTCGCCCACCTCTTCGAACACATGATGTTCAAGGGCTCCGAAAACGTCGGCTCGGGCGAACACTTCATGCTCGTCTTCAATAACGGCGGCACCATGAACGGCACCACCAACGAAGACCGCACCAACTATTTCGAGGCGTTGCCGGCCAACCAACTCGACCTGGCACTCTTTCTCGAAGCGGATCGCATGAAGAGCCTCGCGATCACCAAAGATAACCTCGACAACCAGCGAAACGCCGTTCAGGAAGAGCGCCGCCTCGGCGTCGACAACCAACCTTATGGCAAGAGTGGCGAAGTTCAGCAGGAACTGCTCTACGACAACTTCGCTTACAAGCATTCAACCATCGGTTCGATGGAAGATCTGAATGCTGCGTCTGTCGAAGACGTCGCGGCGTTCTTCAAGATGTACTACGCCCCAAACAACGCTACGCTCGTGCTCGTCGGTGACTTCAAAACTGCCGACGCGCTGGCCAAGATTCGCAGCCACTTCGAAAGCATTCCGCGCCAACCCGCTCCG
>DATNJO010000432.1:0-4506 GCA_035603895.1 Pyrinomonadaceae bacterium | reverse complement strand
TCTCGCCGGCAAACGCGCCGATCAAATCGCGCAAGGGGAGATCGCCGCGCTGCAGGATCTGCAGCGCCGCGATCAACTCGCCCTGGAACAGCTCGGTGCGGCGGCAATCATGCGCCATGGTCGCCAGCGTGCGGATCACCGGCATCTTGCCAATGTCGCCCTTGCCGAAATCCGACTCCAGCCCCCAGATCGCCACCACGATCTCCGGCGGCACCCCGAACCGCTGCTCGATTTTGGCGAGCAGCGCGGCGTGACGCTGCAGCATTGCACGGCCGCCGCTGATGCGGCCGGCGCCGACGCGGGTGGAGACATATTGCTCGAAGGTCTTGTTGAAGGTGCCGCGCTGGCGGCGGTCGAAGGCGAGCACGGCGGGGTCCTGCGTGACGCCGGAGAGGGATTGGGAGATCACGGATTGGGAGATGCCCTTGGCGGCGGCTTCACGGGAGATGTTGGCGACGAAGGAGTTGAAATCGCCGCCGCATTGGGCGGAGAGGGCGGGGGTGGAGAGGAGGAGAAAAAAGAGGAGAACAGTGATACGTGCAATCATGATAGGCCTTTTGTTCTCGTTCCGCATGATGCCAGCTGCGCCACCGCTTCAGGCAAATCATTGCAGCGCAAAGTCGAAGAACAACTCTGCATCTGCTAACCACTCTTCTAACATGTCAACACCGGAGGAAGGCCGTCGATACCCAAGCAGGTCCGCTGCCCTCTTAAAATTGGGAAAGGCGCGTTGCTGAGCAAAATAGTTGTTTGTTTTTTGCCATGTATCTCGATTGCGATGAGCATAGAAATTACGTAGCACAGCAATATCAGAGAACAGCGTCGTGTTTAATGACAGAGCAGTGTCTAACTCCGGCAAGTTATTTCCGCCCAGCGACGCTAAGACCGTGCGAACCTCTCTCGGATTCCGAAATTTATGCTCCTCGCGGCGGTCAACGGTCGGCGGTGAGCCCATTCTCTGGTATTTCACGACATTTACGATAGAGAGAGCTCGAGCGCTAAGATGCGCATCGGTTGGGAAAGGTGCCACAGCTGTCGATGCCCAACGTCCGGACAGTCCCCTAACACCGAAATTTGATGAAACTAAAAATTCTCTAAACGTGGATATAATCAGGTTGTCTAGCTCGATTACAATGTGAGCTCCCCACACGGCCGCAGCACGATCATTTCCGCCCCTTAGTCTGATATTACACGCTCGAAAGAAATTAATCCGCCGCTTAAACACAAAATGAATTGAGTCGAATCGGCGAGAGGCGCGCATAGCTGTTAAGAATCTTCCGATTCTAATGCGGAAGCGAAATACAGCATCCGAACTGCTCGCGTCGTGTCTACGTTAGTCTTTGTCGTGGTCTGCACGAAGTCACTCAGTTGCGGTGAACCGTCGGGATCGCCCAGCGCGACAATAAGATCATCGCGTGAAACTGGAGACCCATTCAGCTTCGCAGCTGTTTCCGGCGCAAGTTTCTTCGCCTGCTCTAACAAGCCAAGATCGTATTTGCGGTCTAGCAACACCGACACGATTGAATAGACCATGTAAGTTTTAGTAAAAAGAGGGTCTTGGTATGAATCCATTAAAAGATACTCATCAAACCTGGAACTTAGCATCTCACGAAATTCGGCTTCTCGCTCGAAAGAGCTGTTATATTTTTTGTAAATTGTATCGAGTTGCGCCCGCTTCGTTGTATGAATGCCAAACTCAACGAGATACGCCATATCCGCAACGAGCTTGAAGTCGGCCATGCGGATCAAGTCCCGCTTGGAGAACAGCCCGATCTTAAAAAACTGCTCTCGCTTCTCCTTACACAAACTGTTCACAAACCACTTGAATGCACCCTGAAACCTCGCGTTCCTTTGTTCTTCTTCGTTTAGCGGAACGTTATTTGCGTTCATTCTTCTGAAGGCTTCACGAACCTCAGTCTCTTCCACTCCCGAAAACTGATCTATGGGAAGCGAATAACCCAAGAACTTGGATTTATCGCCGTCTTCAAGATCTGAATAGCGTTTTCCCCGAAACGTCTCGGTGTCGAGCTTTTGAGAGAGTCGGAGTTTATTGTTGAAGAAATCGCGCAACGCTCCGCTACGCTGTTGACCGTCGACGATCTCCTTAATCGTACCCTTGGTTTTCAAATCGATCTTGGCATAGACGAACAATTTCGGTATCGGAAACTCAAGCAAAATCGACTCGATGAAATACGATTTTGCTTGTGATGACCAGAGACCAGAGTTTCGCTGGTAATCATCGTTGATGGTGATCTTATTAGCCTTAAGATCGTTGCAGAAGTCTCCAACAGACATTGGAGAAGAGTTTGCAAGCATTGTTGCACCCAATCAAAGAGGCCGCTCGAAGAGTAGGACAGTTTCTCGCGCCGTATCCATATTATATCCGCTAGCTCGCGGGTTAAGTTGTGCAAAACTTTGCTTGAATCTGAAATCAGCTCGACTAACAAAATTGAACCCGGCCGAAGTTGCTAGTTCTATCGAAAGCTGAGCTAGATCGACAAATATTTCCTTGTAGTGCGATCCTTGCACAACGAGGACCATTTTGGCTCCTGGCCTCGCAAACTTGGCCAGTGCCTCAAACGAAGCAAACATTTTCGATATGTAGGTACTGAAAAAAGCTAGGTAGTAGGTCTTTGACGCTTTTGAGCCATGTGAGGCTATCTGAAAAAGCACTGACTTTGCATAAGCTCCTATGCCGCGAGGCATATAGTTCGGTCCACAGCCGACTACTGGTGAGCCGATCATGGAACGCCGCATTTGATCTATTGAAAATTCATCCAAGAGGGAGAGCACGAGCAGTTCTGGAAGAGTCGCTTTTACGTAGTCAATACGCGTTAGATACGGCGGAGAACTGATGATGATATCAGCACGGACCTTCGGCAACGACGCTGACAATATGTCCGCTCTGACCAACGACGTCCGAGTTGCGCAATCAGCAGTCCGGAGCTTTGATCCTAATTCGGCTAATTCTGCATCAAGGTGAGATTTCGCTATCGCAGAAATGACCTGTTTGACTTCTGATCGGCTCGATTGCCACCACGTTGGATTGGTGGCTACACAATCCTTGTCGCGTAGCTTTCTTCTTACCAGGCGAAAGATCGCCAGCAGGAGGATCGAACGTGTTCCAGAATTGTAGGCCGGATGGCAAACCTCTCGAAGGAATGCCGCCGAGACTTTTCGACTACCGCCCCTCACGAGATTGCGAGCGACGGTCACATTTTTATCCGAGGCCAGTCGCGCTTTTGCGACCACCGCGAGCGCGGGATTTAGGTCAATTCCGATTGACTCTAGCCCAGCACGCTTTGCCACAGTGGTTGTCGTTCCGGAACCGTTCCAAGGGTCCAAAATGATGTGATCCGTATTAGCCTGCAAGGCGATCAGCACATCCTGAACGAAAACTTCCGAAAAGCCGGCGTAGTAGGGAAATAGAGATGCACGGCGTTCGGCAGTTGTCTGCTTCGGTGACGACAGTTCTGCTCCTCCAAGCGCTAGCACTTACTTAAGTGTCCAAGACGACTGGAGCTTCCGCGACCCCGACAGATACTTCAATTTGCGCGCGGCCTTTCCGTCAATCTGGGGGATGAGTTCGCGCGTCACCGAGAACTGCTGGGCGACTTTTCGCAGAGTGTGATCGGTGTTCATGTTAATGCTCAAGCTCAACTTAGAAAGGCGTCTGAATGATGAGTTATTTAGCACGCACTCGACGACCGCTCAAGCTAGACCGCATTGCTTCCCTCGCCGCTTCCACCACCTTCCCCGCATCGAATCCCAGCACTTCCGCCAGTTGCAGAAGCTCCACGACATAGACACGGCGTTGGCCGCTTTCGAGGCGGGCTATGAAGGACCAGGACTTGCCAAGCCGGTCGGCCAACTGCGCCTGCGTCATACCGGCGGCTTTACGGTGCTCGATCAAGAAGGTGATCAGGATTTTTTGACGTCTCAACTTGAGTGTTGTTGCCAATTCAGTCCCCACAGTTTGACTTGCAGGGACTGACTTAGTCTGGTTTCCGGATTATCTTAAAAGCAGATAATCGGAAGGTCGTGGTCACACGAACGATCCTCATCCTGAGGAGCCGCGAAGCGGCGTCTCGAAGGACGACCGCAAGCGCGTATGCGGCCATCCTTCGAGACGCCGCGCAAGAGCGCGGCTCCTCAGGATGAGGATCGTGTGTGTATCGGAATGACCCCCCTCACACGTCGTCGCGTTCCTGAGCTACATGAACCACAGCTGTCACAACGATCCGCTGTTGCGCCCGATCCACCTCGTACACCACGATGTAAGGCAATCGCGGCACAACCCATTCGAACGTATTCGGCTCACGACCGGCGTGGCCCATGAACGGGAAGTCGATCAACAATTCCGTGCTGCTGAAGAGCCTATCAACCACGGTCTTTGCCGCGGCGGGGCTTTCCTGAGCTATCCAGTTGAAAATGTCTTCCAGATCGGCAAGCGCCTCGTCGTCCCAAACGAGCTCCATGCCGCCGTCTACGAACCGAGCCGCGCGA
>DATNJO010000431.1:0-4436 GCA_035603895.1 Pyrinomonadaceae bacterium | reverse complement strand
AGAGGATGCCTTCCTCTTGATAGACGTAGCCCTCCTTGCGCGGAAACGAAATCGAAGCTCCACCAGCGAGCGCCATGTCACATTCACCATTGAGCAAACTCTGGCAAGCAACGTGGATCGCGACTAGCGATGTCGAGCAAGCAGTCTGGACGTTGATGCTTGGTCCTTTGAGGTTCAATTTGAACGAGATCGTCGTGGGTACAAACTCGCCATGATTGCCGATGTCAACCTGATAGGAGCCGACGCGCTCAATCAGATCTGCATGCGACGACAAATTGACACTCAGATAACTACCGGCGCTGACACCTGTATAGACGCCGACACGACCTTTGAAATTCTCCGGGTAGTATCCCGCGTGCTCGAAAGCTTCAACCGCACATTCGAGCATGACGCGATGCTGTGGATCGAGCATCTCTGCTTCTCGCGGACTGAAGTCGAAGAAGGCCGCATCGAATAGCTCGACGTCTTCGAGGATGCCTTTTGCAAGCACGTACTCCGGGGCATCGAGCTCTTCGGGCTCAACTCCCGATGCGAGGAGTTCTTCCCGGGTGAAGAAGGTGATCGACTCCACACCATCACGCAGGTTCCGCCAAAACTCGTCTGTGTTTCTCGCCCCTGCGAAACGGCCGGCGAAGCCGACGACCGCGACCTCAGACGCGGCATGTTCGTCAAGTTCACTATGCATTGTCTCTCACCACGTGCTGTCGCTGGTTCGCCCTTTGCCGCAAATGCCGTTGGCGGTTCAAGGCTTCCAGGCGCGTTTCAACTTGATTTCGTGCAGGTTGCGGTGCGGGTAGCGAACCACGCTGCTCACTCAAATGCTCGGCCAGCGCGCTTACCGTCGGATACTTGAACATTTCGATCACCGAAACCTTGACTCGCAAAGCCTCACTCACCTTGCTTTGTGCGTGGGCCAACAAAAGCGAATGTCCACCCAGACCGAAGAAGTTGTTGTTAATACCAACCTTCTCCACTTTGAGAACTTCCTGCCAGATGTTTGCGATCGTGCGCTCGGTTGCGGAGCGCGGCGCAATGTACGACTCGTCATCGCTTGTGCTGGCTGCATCAGGAAGCGCGTTGCGGATAATCTTGCCGTTCGGATCGCGCGGCAAAGTTTCCATCATCACGAAGCTGGAAGGAACCATGTACTCCGTTAGCCGTTGCTGCAAATAACCGCGCAGATCGTCGGTTCGCAGGCCATTATTACTAGCGACGTAAGCAACCAGTCGCTGACCGCCGCGTCCGTCATCGCACGCCATGACGACGCTGTCGCGAACGCTCGTATGTTGGGCCAGCACGGCTTCAATCTCTCCGAGTTCGATCCTGAATCCCCTGATCTTGACCTGCTCGTCGACACGTCCCAGAAAATCGATGTTTCCATCTGCCTCAAAACAGGAAGCGTCGCCACTTCTATAAAAACGCTCGCCGCCCTTGCGGCTGTAAGGATTGGGAAGAAACCGTTCTGCTGTTTGTGCCGGTTGTTTGTGATACCCGCGCGCGACGCCGGCGCCGCCGACGTACAGTTCACCCGTTACGCCTGTTGGTACCAACTCCTGTTCGGCATCGAGAACATACATCTGCACGTTCCTTACCGGCCGTCCAATCGGCACCGCGCTCTTGCCATCTCGGGCGCCGGTTGAGATCGAGGGTTCGTAGTTGGCGGCGGTTATGGTTGTTTCCGTTGGTCCATAAGCGTTGCGCCACTCGACCTTCGATCCGATCAGGCGTTGCCACTTCGCCAGGGTTTCCTCCAGGCTCTTCTCGTTGCCAACGATTACACGCCTCACCGACCGCGGCACTTCACCACCGTTATCGGACAGTGCCGTCAACCACTCCAACCAAAACGAGGCCGGAAGGTTCGCGATCGTTATGTCTTCACGCTGCAACACGCTCGTCAATTCAGTGAAGGAGAGGTGTTCGGGCCGCATGATTACGCAGCCGCCGGTCAACCACGTTGAGAAAAATTCTTCCATCGCGACGTCGAAGCTCAACGAAGAAAACTGCAAGAGGCGGTCACGTTCAGTCATGCGGTGATTGTTCATGAAGCCTTCGATCGCATTGAGCACACAGCGATGTTCGGTGAGGATTCCTTTCGGCCGGCCGGTCGATCCGGATGTGTAGACGAGGTAAGCAAGATTCGAAGTATCGACGCCGCTCTGCACGTTCTGCGTATCGTGCGTGGCAATCGAACCTCGCTCGGCATCAAGATACACAATATGTGCGCGGTGCTTCGGCTGGCCTGTTACGACCTCCTTCTGGGTGAGCAACACGGAGACGTCGGAATCCTCAATCATGTAGAGCAAACGATCGGGCGGGTAAGCCGGATCGAAGGCCACGAACGCGGCACCAGCTTTATGCACTGCCAGCACAGCAACCGGCATCTCGATTGATCGCTCGAGGAGAATACCGACGCGCGTTTCCAACTCGACGCCGAGTTGCCTTAGATAGTGCGCAAGCTGATTGGCGCGCTGGTTCAACTCAGCGTAAGTCACGTGTTGGTCGCCAAAGATCGCGGCGATGGCGTCAGGCGTGCGCTCGGTCTGCGCCTCAAAGAGTTGATGCATACAACACGCAGGCGTGTAGTCGCGCGTCGTATCGTTCCACTCGTCGAGAATCTGTTGGCGCTCGTCGGCGGTCAACAGCGGCAGTTCACGGATGCGCTGTTCGGGTTTGGCAACGATGCTTTCCAGAAGATTTGTGAAGTGAGTCAGCATGCGTTGTACCGTCGCACGTTCGAAAATCTTCGTGCTGTACTCCAGCAAACACTCCATACCATCGCTGCGTTCGGTCATGTCGAGAGCGAGATCGAATTGCGACGTCGTAAGCTCGTCTGGCAGCAGCGTCATCGTCACGTCCGACAGTTTGAGTGAAGGCATCGGCGCGTTCTGAAGTGAGAACATCACCTGAAAGAAGGGCGTGCGCGTGATGTCGCGTTCCGGCTGCAACTCTTCGACGAGCTTCTCGAAGGGGACGTCTTGATGCGCGAAAGCGCCCAGCGTCACTTCCCTCGTTCGCTTCAGTAACTCGTTGAATGGTGGATTGCCCGAAAGGTCTGTGCGCAGTACGAGCGTGTTCACGAAGAAACCGATGAGGTGCTCGACATCGATCCAGTTTCGATAGGCGATCGGAGTCCCGATAACAATCTGATCTTGTCCGGCATAACGAGCGAGCAGGGTCTTGAAAGCCGCGACCAGTGTCATGTACAACGACACGCCTTCCCGCCGGCTCAAGTTTTTCAGTGCTTCCGTTAATTCTTTGCTGACTTCACAGGTAACAAAAGAACCTTCGATCGATGGGACCGCCGGGCGTGGCAGATCGGTGGGCAGCTCGAGCAATGGTGGAATGTCGCCTAACTGCTGTTTCCAATACGCCAGTTGCTGGTCCATGATCTCGCCGCTCAACCAACGACGTTGCCAAACGGCAAAATCAGGATATTGGATAGAAAGCTCCCGCAGGGTTGGCGTCTTACCCTCGACAAAGGCTTCGTAGAGCGTTGCCAACTCATTGAACAAGACGCCGAGCGACCAACCATCAGAGACGATGTGGTGCATCGTCAGCAACAAGAGGTGGTCGTCTTCAGCGAAACGCAGCAGACTCACACGCAGCAGCGGGCCTCGCTCCAGGTTGAAAGGCCGCAACGCTTCGTTCGTCAATCGTTTCGTTTCCGCGTCGCGCTCGTCGTTCGGAAGTTGACTCAGATCGAGAACCGGAAGAGTCAGAGGCGATCGCGGCGCGATTACCTGCATTGGTTGACCGTCGATGGTGGTGAAGGTCGTGCGCAACGCTTCGTGGCGTTGCACGATTTCGTTCAGGCTCCGTTCGAGCGCTTGCACATCGAGCGGACCAGACAGGCGAGAATTTGCTGGAATGATGTAATGGGTCTGGCCCATCTGTTCGAGAAACCAGAGTCGCTGCTGCGCGAAAGAAAGCGGAACAGGACCGAAATCTTCACGACGCGAAATACTTTCGTCGGGTGTTACTTCGGCCGACTTTTTCTTGAGTCGCATGACGAGCGCTGCACGCTCGTTGGCTGAGAGTTCGTTCAGGTTGTGGGAAGTCTGACTTGTGTTTGAGTCTCCGGCAGACTGTTTAATCTCTTCAACGTACCGGGCAAGCTCTGCAACGGTTGCAGCCTCGAAAAAGATGCGCTGCGGCAGTTCGACTTTTAGCAATTGTCGCACGCGCGTGATGACCATCGTCGCGAGCAACGAGTGACCACCTAAACTAAAGAAGTCGTCGTGTACGCCGATTTGATCCTTACCCAAAACCTCCGACCAAATGGCCGCCAGTGACTCTTCCACCGGCATCCGCGGAGCAACGTAATCTACGTTCGGCTCCGAGAAATCAGGCGCGGGCAGTGCTTTTCGATCGATTTTTCCATTGGGCGTGAGAGGCAGCGCCGCGAGGGAAATATAAGTAGTGGGGACCATGTGCTC
>DATNJO010000430.1:0-5993 GCA_035603895.1 Pyrinomonadaceae bacterium | reverse complement strand
GACGAGTACTGGATTTTCGAACCCGACACGCCGAAACCCGCAACGGCGCCTGTGGTCGTGTTTCTACACGGCTGGGGCGGGATGAACCCGATGTATTACGGCGCGTGGATCGACCATCTCGTGAAACGCGGCAATATCGTGATCTATCCGCGTTACCAGGCGAGTTTGTTGACGTCGATTAAGGAATTTACGCCAAACACGCTGACGGCCATCAAGGGTGCGCTCGAGCGTTTGCAAACCGAACCGGGACACATCAAACCGGACCTTAATAAATTTGCAACAGTGGGCCACTCGATGGGCGCTCTGTTGGCGGCAAGCGTGGCGGCAGTGGCGAGTGAATCGGGTTTGCCGCGAGTCGGGGCGATGATGTCAGTGGAACCAGGCATCACGGAAGCGCCGATCAGCTTTCCGTTGGCCGACTTAAAGAAGCTTCCCGCCGAGACTTTGTTGCTGGCCGTCGCGGGCGATCAGGACACGTTAGTGGGCACCTTTGATGCGAAACGAATTTACAAGGAGTCGACACGCGTCCCGGCAAACAACAAGGATTACGTCACTATGGTTTCCGATTCGCGCGGCACGCCGGAATTGCAGGCGAGTCACCGTGCGCCGACGGCTTATAACAACGACTACGACAGTGGCGAGGGAATCGGTGGTGGACCAGCCGAGGCTTCCGATCGTGCGGGCGGATTACCGACGCGCCAGGTTGATGGTCCGCAAGTACGGGGACGCGAGCGTATCGAAACGATGATGGTCAACGCGCTCGATTTCTACGGTACGTGGAAGTTGTTTGATGGTTTGTGTGATGCGGCGTTCTACGGTAAGAACCGTGAGTATGCGCTTGGCAACACGCCGCAACAGCGGTTCATGGGTGTGTGGAGTGACGGCGTGCCGGTGAAAGAATTGAAAATCACCGATAATCCGTGACGCAATCGTGTCAATTCGTTTTTATAGAAGCCCCATGTCAAAACGAACACTTGGGGCTTTTATGTTGGTCCTGGCCTGCGCTGTATCTGCTTTTAGCCAGGACACCACGTCGACGACGCAGCAAACTACGACCACAACATCGCAGACTACTCAGCCGCAGGCGACGCAGTCGACAACGACGCCGGATTATGTCTTTCCGAGCCATGACGAGCGGTTCAAACGCTATCTGAAAAGTACTGTTGGTCCATTCAGTCTGGTCCGTACCGGAGTGTCAGCGGGTCTGAATCAGTGGCACGATTCACCGGAAGAGTGGGGCCAGGGGATGAAGGGCTACGGTAAGCGTTACGCTTCCGGTTTAGGGCGAAATGCGATTCAGCAAACCGTCACTTATGGGTTGGATGAAGCGTTTCACCTCGACACCGGTTTTCAACGTAGCAAGCGCGAAGGCTTTGGTGCGCGTTTGAAAGACGCGCTGCTTCAGAACGTGACTTCCCGCACTCGTAGCGGTAAGCGAGTCATTTCAGCGCCGCGGTTTGTTGGCGTCTACACCGGCGCACTCGTTGCGCATGAAACGTGGTACCCCGAGCGTTACAGTTACAAAGATGGATTGCGAAGCGGCTCAATGACCCTCCTCACCGGCTTCGGCATCAACCTCTTCCGCGAATTCGTCGTTAACTGGTAGAGAAAATTAGCCACAGACAAACACGGATGACACGGACCAATGCCAAAAGGCAAAGTCCGTGTTCATCCGTGAGAAATCGGTGGCTTACCTGGCCGTAACGCTTCGTGTGGCCGCGCCGCCGAGGCTGCTGCGGACGGTGATGTTCTGTGGGTTGGTTGAGACGTTGAACTCGCCTCGATATTGCCCGCCGCCGTTATTAGACAACGTTCCGATTAACTGACCCGTTGCCGTAACAAAGACCTGCAAAGTCGCAGTGCTCCGCGTGCTTGTGGCTTCCACACGCAATCTACCGCCGTCGTATTCTGCACGCGTGATGCTTACTGTGTCGGTTGCTGGCGGCGTCGTCGCCGCGGGGTTGATCGTGAGCGTCGCACTGCGTGTCACGCCGTTAAGCGTCGCGCTGATCGTGGCTGTTCCGGTCGCCGTGACCGAAGTAGTTCCGATCGTGAACGTTCCTGAAGACGCACCCGCGAAGATCGTGATGCTCGCCGGAACAGTTGCGCGCGTGCTGCTGCTCGCGAGGTTTATGACCGTCGCGGCTGTTGCAGCCCTGCTCAACGTGACTGTTCCCTGAACGGAGTTGCCGCCGACAACCGCGCTCGGATTCAACGTCAACGCTGAGACGGTCAACGCCGGAGTTGGCGTTGGCGTTGGAATCGGCGTCGGTGTTGGAGTGGGCGTTGGCGTCGGTGTTGGGGTTGGAGTAGGAGTGGGCGTTGGCTGAGTCGCCGGAGTTACCGTGACATTGATCTCGCGCCTGCCGAGCGTATTCTGCTGTACACGCACGGTCACGCTGCGCGACGACGTCACGTTTCTCGCGGTAGCGTTAAAGCTGACACTCGACGTTCCCGCCGACATGACCACACTCGAAGGCACCGACAGCACTGTCGAATTGCTACTCGATAACGTGAACGTAAATCCGCCTGATGGCGCTACCGCGCCCGCGACGAGATTGATCGTGATCGCGCTCGTCTTTCCACTTTCCACCGTCGACGGATTCGCGGTCACACTGCCGTAGGCGGGTTGCACAAAGACATTTCCCGTCGAATTAACCAGCGAAGCCAAAGCCGGACGCGCGCCGATCACCGGCAACGCGATGTCCGCACGGCCGTCGCGATTGAAATCGCCGGTAACGATCGTGCCGCCGCCAACGCTCGACTGCGGCGCCGGGACGAAATAACGTGTGGGCGCGCGAAACGTGCCATCGCCGTTACCATTGCGAATCTCCATCAGACCCGAATTGCCATTTGCGAGCGCAAGCGCGAGATCTAATAGCCCGTCGCGGTTGAAATCACCGATCACTTGATACTGCGGCACCAGCAGACCTGGTTCCGTCAGGATCGTTGGAGGCGTAAACGTACCGTCGCCGCGCCCGAGTAGAACTGCCGTGCGGCTTCCGTTCAACGGGATCGCCACGACCAGGTCTTCAATCGAATCACGATTGAGATCCGCGACATCGATGTCGGTGCCGTCAACTGCGAGTGTGTCGCGCGTTAACGTAATAGTCGGTTGCTGGAGGAAAGTGCCGTTACCGACACCGAGCAGGGTGTAAAGTTGCGAACTATCGCCGGCAATGCCGAGATCCCTGATGCCGTCGCGGTTGAAGTCGCCGACGGCGATTCGCGACATGCCGGTGCCGACGGAAATGTTGAATGGCCGTTGAAACGTGCCGTCACCGAACCCGAGCATTACCGTGATATCGCGCGAAATGAAGCACGGCGCGACAAAGCAACTGATCGCATGTGCCACAACGATGTCGAGCCGTCCATCGTTATCGAGATCCGTCGCCACGATCGCGGGCGAATCTGCGCGTGAACTATTGGCGATGTTTACCGGCGCGCCGAAAGTGCCGTCGCCGTTGCCTCTCAAAAATGAAACACTGATGTCCGGATCGCTGAGTGAGACTACGAGATCAACTCGTCCATCGCCGTTGAAATCACCGGCCGCGACGTCCTGCGCCTGACTACCAACCGGAAAATCTACTTTTGCGCGAAACGTGCCATTGCCATTGCCGAGCATGACGGCCGCGGAGTTGAGCCCGGTGCCGACAAGATCGAGAATGCCGTCGCCATTTACGTCGACAGCGATGTGATTATTGCCTAAGGAGGGGAAGTCCGTCCGCGAGAAACTTGCCGACTGCGCGGAAGCAGTTGTTTGAGTTAGCGTTATTGCAATAAACCACAATGCAAAAGCGATCCCTGTGCGCGATAAACCGGTGCTCGTCATAAACCTGGTTCCTCCCAAAACACAGTTCTGATTTTCGCGACAGAAATACATTGGCGAGGGAACATTTCGCGTCACGTGTCGTAAACCGAGAGCGAGTTCCCAACAGCGGCATTCCCAAATCCGGAGGACAATAGAATGAAGTCACGACGCATCGCGCTTGCTGTAATGTTTTGTTTTTGTGTCAGCGGTGTTGCGGCTGCTGATTGGCCGCAGTGGCGTGGTCCCGATCGCAGTGGCGTTTCGAAAGAAAGCGGCTTGCTGAAACAGTGGCCCGCAGGTGGACCAAAACTGATCTGGCAAGTGAACGATCTCGGTGACGGTTATTCGACGCCGGTGGTGGTTGGCAATCGGATCTACATGATGAGCAACACCGGCATGACCAATGAGTTTGTGCAGGCGATCTCAGCCAGCGACGGCAAAGTGCTTTGGACGACGCGGGTCGGCAAGGTCGGCAATCCCGATCAAAATCCTTCATATCCGAAAGCACGATCCACTCCGACGATCGACGGCGCGTTTATGTACGTGCTCGGTTCAGACGGCGATCTTGCTTGTCTCGACGTGAAGAGCGGCAAGATTCGTTGGGCAAGGAATGTGCGCACGGAGTTTGGCGGGCAGCCGGGCGAGTGGGCTTATGCGGAGTCGCCGTTGGTGGATGGCGATGTTGTGATCGTTACGCCCGGTGGTCCACAGGCAACGATGGCGGCGCTGAATAAAAAAACAGGCGCGGTGATTTGGAAATCAGCGATTCCCGGTGGCGAGCCTGCGGGATATGCGTCGGCGATCGTCGTGCAGGCTGCGGGTCGCAAACAGTACGTACAACTTTTGAGCAAGGG
Organism: Pyrinomonadaceae bacterium; assembly: GCA_035603895.1. Taxonomy (GTDB): domain Bacteria; phylum Acidobacteriota; class Blastocatellia; order Pyrinomonadales; family Pyrinomonadaceae; genus PSRF01. The sequence continues at coordinate 1,328 of DATNJO010000430.1, read as the reverse complement.
CATGGTGGGAGTTGATGCGAAGACCGGCCAGTTTCTCTGGCGCTATGCGGACGTTGCGAAAGGGCCTGCGCAGTATTTCACGCCGGTCGCGCGTGGTGAGTATGTCTACTGTGGTGCGCTTGGTGTTGGCGGCGGCATGGTTCGTTTGAAGGCTGATGGAAATGGAGTTGTGGCAGAGCCGGTTTACTTCACGCGCGGATTGCCGAATGGAATTGGTGGCGCAGTGATCGTTGGTGATCATCTGTACGGAACGGAAGTCGGGCGAAAGCTGTTGGCGGTTGAGTTTGCGACAGGAAAAGTGATGTGGGAGTCAGCGGATTTTGGCCACGCATCGGTCGTCGCGGCCGACGGGCACTTGTATGCTCACTTGTTGACTGGCGACTTCATCCTAGTCGAAGCGTCACCGCAGGGCTTCCGCGAAAAGGGACGCTTCACGCCGCCGAACCCGCCGAAGCATGCACAGGTCGGACAGTATCCGGAGGCGGCGTTTGCGTACCCGGTAATTGCAAACGGCCGCTTGTACCTTCGAGATCTCGGGACGTTGTGGGCCTTCGACATCAAGGAGAAGTAGACAGGGATTAACAGTATTTACAAGAGAAAGAAAGTTCTTGTAAATTCTGAAATCCTGTCAACACCGTGACTAAAATTAATTTTCCCAAACAGTTCCTCGACGCTCTAAAGGAGATCGCCGATCCGGCGCGCGTTGAAGAAGTGACGCGTTACTTTCATCCCGATCCGAACGCCGGTTCGAACGATAACAAGATACTCGGCGTCAGCATCGGCAAGATCTTTCCCATCGCGAAGAAGTTCACAGACATGCCGCTAGTCGATGTCGAGAAACTGCTCGACAGTCCCTACTACGAAGTGCGTATGGGCGCGGTCAGCATCATGGACTTCCAGGCACGCGACAAAAAGATAACGCCCGAACAGCGCAAGACACTGTTTGATCTCTACATTCGCCGCCACGATCGCATCAACAATTGGGATCTCGTCGATCGTGCGGCGCCTTACGTGGTCGGCGGTTATCTTGCAGACAAGCCTCGCAACGTGCTTTACAAACTCGCACGGTCAAAGAATCCGTGGGAACGACGCACGGCAATCGTCAGCACTTACTACTTCATTCGTTCAAACGATGTTGACGATACGTTTGGCATTGCGGAAATCCTGGTGAAAGACAAACACGAGCTCGTGCAGAAAGGTGTCGGCTCGTGGTTGCGCGAAGCAGGGAAGCGGGATCAAAAACAGTTAGTCAGTTTTCTGGACAAGCACGCCGGATCGATGCCGCGGACGATGCTGCGTTATGCGGTCGAGAAACTACCGGCTGCGCA
>DATNJO010000429.1:0-4539 GCA_035603895.1 Pyrinomonadaceae bacterium | reverse complement strand
GGGCGGTCGCTTATGAAAACGTGATCAACGGCGACGTACACCTCGCAATGGTCATGGGCGAAGTGCGGACGGAAGATCCGGTGCTGGTCCGGGTGCATACAGAAAACGTCACCTGTGACATGTTTGGTTCACTCATCGACGACACCGGGTTTCAACTTCACACAGCGCTCGAAAAGATCGCGGCGGCTGCGCGGGGCGTGGTCCTATATTTGCGACAGCGCGAGCACAGTTTGGATCTTGTTAATCAATTGCGTACGTACGCTGTGATGCAGGAAAGTGGGCTCAATAAACGCGAAGCAAGTCTGCAAACCGGATATGGAATCGAACGCGACTACGGCGTGGGGGCGCAAATTCTCCACGATCTCGGGTTGCGGCAGATACTGCTTCTCTCGAATCATCCCCCCAAAGTTGCAGCTCTCGAAGGTTTCGAGCTGTCGGTTGTCGGCAATGTTCCGCTCGGTGAACCGGCATCAAAGGACCACGAGACTGCCATCTGACTCGCAAAGTTGGTTAGGGTTCTTTCAACTTTCGGTCTCTCCCTCTAGAATTCCAAGTTCCCCGATGCCGCGTGGCGGCTGTGCGTTATGAGTGTAGACGATCCTAATAGACCAACAGATCTACCCGAGCGCCCGAAACCACCCAAGGCTTCGGTAAGAAAACGCTGGCGGTACTTCACGCGCCGTCACGCGATTCTTGCCGGTTTCATCATTGGCATGTCCGTGTTTGCGGTGCTGCTGCTCGCCTTTTTTCTTTATAGGTTCGGATTTGTCGACAACTACATCGCGGGACAGATCAAGCAGACGTTTGCAAACTACGGAATCAGGGCGGAGATTCGGGAGTTTCACGCAGACTTGCCGCCGAACACCGTCGAGATGAACGGCGTTGAACTCTACGACGCGCAGACCGGCGCACAGCTCGGCAAGATCGACAAATTGTCAGCAACCATACGCATTGCAGATGTTTACGCGCTGAATCTGCGCCGCGAGATCAGTCTGCGAGATCTGAAGATCGAAGGCTTCGAAGTCTGGGTCACGTTTGACGAACAGGGCCGTTCGAATTTTGGCAACATCCACGTTCCGCCGCCTGAACCAAACAAGCGCATCCTGTTTGCTTATTCAACCGCGAACATCGAAGTAAAAAACGGCATCGTCCATTACGGCGACAAGCGCCACGAAATTTCCGGCGAAGCGCGAAACCTGCAAGCAATCATCCAACCCGACGATCCGAACGCGCCCGTCGAGAGCCGGATGAATAAGGTCACGTTCTCTGCTTCCAACTCGACCTTCACTTATGACGGACGAAACATCAGCAACATCGAGTTCCAGGCGCGCGGCCGCTTGAATCAGACACGCGCCGAGATCGAGGAAATGGTGCTGAAGTCGCCAGTTGCCGAAGCGCGTTTGCAAGGGACGATGGACGACTGGCGCGCGCTGCGTTACCAGATGAACGTCACGTCGAGCGTTGACCTCACGCAGCTTTCCGAAACTTTGCAGACGGACACGACCTTGCGCGGCGCGGGAAACTTCAGCGGCACGATCACGGGCGAAGGCGATCAGTTCAAGGTCACCGGCGAGATCAAGTCTGACGCGCTTGCCGCGGATAACTTGCGGTTGCAGGGTTTGAACGTGAGTGCGAGCGGTTCGGGCCAGGGCCGCAGTTACGAGATCAACGGCAAGGCCGTCGCGGATTTACTGAACGTCGGCGATTTTCAGTTCGATTCGTTGCAGCTTGCCGGTCAGGTGATGGGCACCGGCACCGATTTTCGCTGGGTCGGTGAACTGCGCGCCGTCGCGGAAAAAAGTTACGGCACCACGTTGACGGGATTGATTCTTCGCGACGCGCGCGCGGAAAAAAGTGGCGGTGTGATGACCGCGTCCGCTGGTCAGTTCACCGCTAATGGTTTTAGTGGTTCGGGTGCGAAGGTCGACGGAATCACTGCTTCGGATTTGCGCGTGCGCAACGAGAACAGTGCTACGACCGCAACGGTAGCGAGCGTGAAAGCGGGAGCTATTTCCGCTTCCGGCGCGACCGTGAAAGGCGTCACTGCAAACGACATTAAAGTTGACGATCGCGGCGGCGTGACGAACGTTGAAGTCAAGAACATCGAGGTCGGCGCAACGAGTGCCGCGGGCGCGGAGATTGGCAGCCTGAACATCGCGGGCGTGCGTTTGTCGGTCCGCAACCGGCAGATTCAAGGTCAAACCGCGGACATCGACGTCGGCACAGTGAAGCTTGCTGATGGCCAGGTTGAGAACGTGAAACTCACGAAGCCGGTTTTTGTCGTGGCACCTTCGGGGAGTTATCGCGCGACCGCGGATCTAAGTATCGGCGGCGGCGTGCTTGGCCGGATGAACATGGGCCAGGCGCGTGCGACGGTCGTCGCCACCAATCGCGAGATCGAGCTCAACAATTTCAACGCCGATGTGTTCGATGGACGCGCGAGTGGCAACGCACGCGTGGCGATTGCACGCGGTGGCACGTCGCAGATCACGGCAAACATCGACAACGTCGACATCGCTGGACCACTCACCGCGCTCGCCGGCAGTGCCGTGCCTTTGACTGGCCGTGCGACCGGACGCGTCGATCTCACGTTTCCCGGCACGGACATCAAACTCGCTTCCGGTTCTGTCACGACTCAATTAACTGCCGACACCAGCCAGGTCAGCGCCGACAGAATTCCGATCACGGGTACAGTCGCGCTACGTGCGGATCGTGGCGTGTTTGATATTCAGCAAGTGAACCTGCAAACACCGGCGACTCGTTTAAGCGCCAGCGGCCGGTTCTCTTACGAAAACGATTCAAATCTGCAAGTCGATCTCAATTCAACAGACGCTGCGGAGTTGCAGGCAGTGCTCATTTCTTCGGGTCTGTTGCCGGAAGTTGAAGAGCAGATGCGCAGCTACGGCATCGGTCTCGCTGGCCAGCTCACTTTCAACGGAAACATTCGCGGGCGGCTCAGTTCGCCTGACGTGAATGGCAAGCTCGCACTTGGCTCGTTGATTGTAAATGGAATCGAGTTTGGCGCACTTTCGGCGTCGATTGCGATGAACGAGCAGGAAGTGCGCGTCGCTGACGGACAGTTGTCGGAAAGAGATGGCGGTGGTGTGCGCTTCTCGCTGGTAGCACCACGCTCCGGTGAGAACAATACTTCTTTGGAAGCCACACTCGATCGCTTCAGCGCGCGCACGTTGCTTGCCCTCTCGCCGCTGAGTAACAACAAACAGCTTACGACCGACACCGACGGCGATCTCTCCGGCACGATAAACATCTCCGGCATTCCGAACGCGATGAGTGGCAGCGCCAATCTCACGCTTGGACCAGGCCGCCTCGCCGGTGAACAGGTCGAAGGCATGGTGGCGCGGGCAACGTTCAATGGACCAAACGTGAATGTTGAAAGTGTCGATCTACGACTCGTTGCCGGTCACATCGTCGCGAGCGGCAATCTCAACACGACCAGCAAAACCTTCGACTTCCAGGGACGTGCCGAAAACATTCAACTCGCGCGTTTGACGGCGCTCGCGAACCGGCCCAACCTTGCCGTCAGCGGCATAGCGAATTTCACGGCGCACGTTTCGGGCAGTCTTTCCGACGATTTCTCCGGGTATCAGATCACATTTGACGGCGAGGGCCGCGACGTCACGATTAACGGCCGTCCCGCCGGCACCATCGCGCTCACTGGCCGCACGCAGAATCAGCAACTGAGCATCAACCTGACTTCCGGCCTGTTGGGCCAGCCACAGGTTATTGCCGCGCAGGTCAATCTTGCGAGTCCATCGCTGCCGGCGACGATCGAAACCACGCTCACGAATGCCGATCTGACGAACCTGTTTCAGATCCTGCTGCCAAACACGGCCGTGCGCGTCGCGGGCCGCGCGAATGGACGCATTCTGTTAAGCGGTAATCTTGTCGATGACGACGATAACTTCTCGCTTGCGGGTCTTTCCGGCACGGCGGAGTTTTCGGAATTGAGTTTTCGAGTTGAAGACATTCAACTCGCAGCCACGACGCCGCTCGTCGTTCGCTTCACGCCAAATGAAGTCGCCTTTGACGCCGCGAGATTTACCGGGCCAGGCACGAACATCGTGCTTGACGGCACGATCGCCAGCGGCGCTGGCGGACGGCAAAATCTGAACGTCAACGGCGATCTGAACCTGCGCGTGCTGAACGGCGTCTCGCCCGACTTCTTTTCTACGGGTACGGCGGAAGTCGCTGTTCGCATCAACGGCAGTTTCGGAGACCCGCGCGTGATCGGTACGGCGTCGATCAACAACGGTTCGGTTTCGGTGTTGCTTGGCAACGAGCGCTGGACCGTGGCGAATCTTCGCGCCGCCGTCAGGTTCACAGCCAACCAGGCGCAGATCGATGCGCTCGAAGGCTCGCTTGGCGGTGGACGTATTTCTGCAACTGGTGGCGCGTTGCTCGACGGCTTCACGGTTTCGGCGTTTCGCGTCAACCTTCGCGGCACAAACGTGACTGTGCCGTTTCCGGAAGACTTTCGTTCGACTCTCGATGCCGATGTTGAGATCAGAGGCTCTTCGC
>DATNJO010000428.1:0-2320 GCA_035603895.1 Pyrinomonadaceae bacterium | reverse complement strand
CGGCAAGGTGCTCGAGATCTTTTCCCGTGCGCAACTGCCGTATCTGATCGGCCACAGCCAATCCGATCTGTTCGCGCGCCGAAACAGCCGACGCCGTGATCGCGTCGGGACGTTCGAGACTGTTGCGCACGACACGCAAGTCAGTGCCGCACGCGCGACAATATTGACTGAGTTGTCGTTCTTCCGAACCGCAGGACGGGCAGTACATACTTTTCACAAGCCTCCAACGTTACGGCAGTATTCCCTCAGGCACGACCCACGGATGAATCTGCAACGCCAAACGTCCGGCTTGCACAGCCGGATCGGTCGCCGCTAACTCGCGCGCTTCCTCGATCGAATTCACACGAAAGACAAAGATGCCGCGCAACGTGCCGTCGTCGCCGAATGGACCAGCGACGACCAGCTTTTTCATCTCGGCCAGTTTGTTGATGTTCGCCAGATGGGCTTTTTGAATCGCTTCCGTTTGCGGTGTTTTCTCCGGCGTCCATTTCTCACCGCGAACGAGAAACGCGAGATACGCAGTCATCATCTTTTGCGGTGTCGTGGTCTTCTTCATCACGTCTTCCGACCACCACGGATGCATTTCGATCGCGAAGTGTTCGGCCGCAACCGCCGGATCCGCCATCACCCAGTTACGCGCTTCGGTCGCTGACTTCGTGCGAAAAATGAAAACGCCGCGAAGCTCCGGATCGTCCAGGATTCGACCGGCGATCATCGCCTTGTCCGCCTCGAGCAACGCCTGCACGTAAGCGAGATGTTGCTTTCGCAGGTCGGAGTTTTCCCAATTTTCGGTCACGGCTTTCGGTCCGCGTTTCAGCAAGACCATTTGAAACTCGCGCAGTTTGAATTGCTGCTCGGGTTGCTGTTGCTGCTGTTGGGCAACGACAGGCAGCGCAACACACAAAAGTGTTGTCAAAATCAGGAGTCTCTTCATTGGATAGTCCTTACGAGTTCGACAGACTCGGAGTTGCGGGATTATAGCTGGCGAATTGCTAAAGACGAACGTGAATTGTACGATTCCGGCCAGTCTCGTCGCAGAGGTAAGACGCATGAACAAACTATTTGTCCTCCTGTTTCTAGTTGTAATCACCTTCGTCCCTGTTTTTGCCCAAGATCAATCAACGCAACAGCCCACTCAACAACCAACCCCGACGACCGAAGAGTTAGAAAAAGCGCAGGCCGAAAAGCAAAAGAACGCCTACCGGCTGCTCGACCAGATCATCGACGAAGCGCAGTCGCTGCGGCTGCCCGAGAACCGCGTACGGGTGCAAACCACGGCTGCCGATATGCTCTGGGACAGCAATCAGGGACGCGCGCGTTCCCTCTTTTCAATGGCCGCCGAAAGCGTGGCAGAGATGGGCCGGCAACAGCAACAGCAGAACAACACTAATCGACGCCCTGGCCCACAGAACGTCGAACGGCGTGCGTTCCAACTGCGGCAGGATTTAGTGATGGCCGCTGCTCGTCACGATGCCCAACTGGCGTATCAGTTACTCGCAATTACAAAACCGGCAGCGTTGCCGGCGCCGACAGGAAACGATCCGCGCTTGCAGCGAGTTCAAGGCACTCCCGAAGACAATCTCGAACAGATGTTGCTCGGCCGTATCGCTGCGATAGATCCGAAATTCGCGGCCCAGAACGCCGAGCAAATGATGGACAAGGGTCAGTTTCCACGCTCGCTGACCGAAGTGTTGAATAACCTGTTCATGCAGGATTACGACGCCGCTGCAAAGCTCGCGGACAAAACGGCTACGAGACTTCAAACCACAAACCTTTTGACTAATCCTGAAGCAGCGGGTCTCGCGCAGGCGTTGTTGGTTCGTGGGCCTCGCTCGGCGGAAAAGCCTCGCGTGATCAAAGTCACCGGCCAGGCAATGCTTCCCGTCCTTGGACAAGCTTCCTACACGGAGTTGTTGGGCAACGTTATTGATACGATTCTGAAAGTCACGCCGCCAACGCCGCAGAACACTCCGCGTGGTCAGGCTCAACGTGGTCGTCCCGCCGTCGTTTCCGGCATTGGTCCAGGTACGAGTAACGTCACCGTAGGCATGAACGAACAAGTCGAACAGAACTCCGCGCGTCGTCTGCTTGCCGGTTTACAAGTAGCACTGCCGCTGATCGATCAGTATGCGCCATCCAAGTCTGCCGCGGTTCGTCAGAAGCTTACGGAAATGGGTCTGGGCACGATCACTGCATACAACAACATTACGCAAACGATGAGCGCGCTTCAGGGCAATCCCACAACCGACGCCCTGATTCAGGCAGCGGCAACGGCGCCGCCGCAAATGCAACCGCGGCTCTACCAACAAGCGGCCTTTAA
>DATNJO010000427.1:0-8097 GCA_035603895.1 Pyrinomonadaceae bacterium | reverse complement strand
AAAACCACGCCATCGCTCCAACCGTCGCGGCGATGAACATCTTTTCATAGTCGTCCCGCACCACGAAAAACACCGCGGTCGCACCACACAACGCCGAAACAACAATCCAAAAGATCTTCACTTAATGGCCACCGGTACGTTCAGATCCATAGTTCCCGGCGGATAACAAACCGTATCGTCACATGCCTGGACGCGCAGTTTCGCGGAAAGGTTGTGTGTGCCTGCCTCCGCTTTTGGTCCGGCCTTGAGCATCGCCTTCACGACCAGTTCGCCTTCGTAAACTTTCAGCGGCTCGTCAGCAAAGGAAAACTTCTTCGTCAACGCGTCAGGATATGTAACGAAGTCAACCGAGATTCCGTTCGCCGGCGTGAGTTCGAGTTCCGTCGCCTTGAGATACGGAAACGTCGGCGGGTTTGCGTTGATGTGATAACCGTTCCGAATCTGCAAACGAACGACTGCATAACCCGACTCGCCTTTCGCGAGCGTGAGTTCCTCAGGTGTCGCTTTGACGACGTCAGTCGAGGCGATCTGCGGCGGTTCGCTACTCCCGGCAGGAGCCGATTTGTTCGTGTCCGCCGCAGGTTTCGTACAGGCTGCTAATAGCAAAAGAACAAAGGCGATTAAGGTCGCGCTCGCGTTGTTTCGTGTCACTAGTGATTATCCCGCCGTTGGAGCTGATAAAGCTTCGGCCAGACGCATGCGTTTGGCTCGGCGGATAAAATAGCGAAGAAGTAGGCCGCCCGGCAAAAGCACGAACAGGGAAATCGGGATCATCACGATCAGGAAACGCACGAAGAAGAGTACGATTCCCGAACCGAGGTCAACGCTATCCGACACGGCTTCGCGAACACTTTGGCGAAATCCGCTGGTTGGTACGACGACCATTGGCTTCGGCGCCACGATGTTTACAGTGATTGTCGAGAGGCTGGAGCGGTTTTCGAGAAAGCGCTTGCGGCCTTCGAGTCTTTCGATATCGCTGCGCACTTCCGCGATTTGTCGTTGCACTTCGAGTGCGTCGACGATCTTGCCGGTCTGCCGCATGATCTGAAGAAACTGCGCTTCGAGTGCTTTTTGCGTACGAATGCGCGCTTCGAGATCGATGAACTCTTCGGTGACGTCCTGGCCAGTGACCTTTTCTTCGATTGGACTGCTGGTCAGCTCACGAATCTGATCGAGTGCCGCGCCAAAACGATTTTCCGGAATGCGAACTACGAGTTTGATATCGAGTGTGCGCTTGGCTGGCTCGGTGCTTTCGCGTTGTTTTGCCTCGGAAGTGACGACGAATCCGCCGTGCGACTCGGCGATCGAAACAATGCGATGTTGAGTGTCGGTAGGAGCTGACACTTCCATCGTGAGATCGGCGTTGCGAATGATCTTGCGATCCACGGCTGCGGAAGTTTCTTCGGCCTTCTCGCCTTCAGCTAGTGAGACTTTTTTGAACTCTACCGTTCCATCTGTTCTTAAACTCTCTGTCGTTGATTGTGCTGCTTTTGTTTCCGCTCCTGACGCCGAACCGTTTGTCGCAGTTGAGGTGGGCAAACTTGCCCGCTGCTCGGACATCGCGCCACCGCACGACACGGAACCGAGAATTAACACGGACATCAGAAATAATGTGATCGTGGGAGATTTCATGATGGACCTCCAGTGAAAATATTGAAAACTACCTGCATGAACGCTAACAGCCGTCAGACTTGCACGACCGCTAGCGCCGGTCCAACGTGAGTTTCCACAGTGGCGGGTGGTGGCTACTGCTAGTTTGTTGAGGAGAAGGGACTTCGGAAGGTGGAACTACAACATTGTAGTTTCAACGAGCATGACACGCGTGTGAGTTTTTGCTGCTGAAACGCGTGAATATCCTTTCGTGAGGAACCGATCCAGATGAGGCGTTTAATATTTGCTGCCTCTCCCACAATGCTCAGTAGCCTTATGTGGCATACCGCGTTCAATTCAGACGGCTCTTGCTGCTATGTTCGCTAGCGAACCGACCAGAGTTGCTGGTTCCCATACAATCATCAACTTCGTAAAAGTGGCATCCTGTTTTTTGCAGAATTGCTCTCCCTAAAGGCGCGTAATAAGAGCTAGCCCTAGCTTTAACGCCAGTCAGAAGTTAGTATTAGTCCCCCGTCTAACTTTAATTCCCGACACATACTCCGACACATACTTTGACCAGTTACGACTGGTGTTGCAGCAAAATGCTTTCAGAACGAATAAGGGGAGGTAATTGATGAGGAAAACAATCATTCTGGTTGGGCTGGTGGTTGCCGTGTTGATGGCGTCTCCGGCAGCCAGAGCAGACCAACTTGTGTTTACTACAACATTGACTGGCGCACAGGAGGTGCCGCCAACGGGTTCGCCGGGTATTGGAAGCGCATTAGTGACCCTTGACACTGTCACTAATATGTTAACGGTCAACGTTTCATTCGCGGGCCTCGTGAGTCCCACGGTCGCTTCTCATATCCATTGTTGTGCCGGTCCGGGAGCCAACGCGCTCGTTGCGACCGCAGTCCCGACGTTTCCCGGGTTTCCACTCGGCGTTACTACTGGGACTTACTTGATGTCGTTTGACCTGACTGCTGCTTCCACGTACAACCCCGCCTTCATTACGGCCAACGGCGGGACAGTGGCATCAGCACAGGCCGCGTTCATCGCCGGCTTAACCAATGGGTTGGCGTATTTGAACATCCATACCGAGCAGTTTCCTACTGGCGAGATTCGCGGACAGCTTGGAACCGCAGCCGTTCCCGAACCAGCCAGCCTGCTCCTATTAGCAACAGGAGTCCTCGGCGCAGCAGGAGCAATACGCAAGCGTCGCCAACGCGTTGAGAAGTAGCAATGCGTTGGTCCAGGTGACAACTTTGAACAAAGCGGGAGGAGCCCGATCCTCCTCCCGCTCCCAACCTCATCAGTCCACACTTTGGTCCAACATGAGTTCCCACCTCGATCAGCGTAGCTGAAGAAGATTCGAGGCGTTCAAATTTCGCTCAAAGTTCGTTGACACCACCTAACCCGAGGAGTAGACTGCCACTCGCCCAAAATCTATATATCCTCGCGGCTTCTGCTTGATCTCGCGCCATTCTTCAGGAGCGTGGGTCCTGTTTGTAGTCTGCGTTCTCGCTCAATCGTACGCACGTTCGATTTGTCGTCCGAGGCAGACTTGGTCCATCAGGAGGGCACCTGCAAATTTTTCTTGAAGGCCCAGCCGGGATTGGTTAAGATGCGGCCACCTTTTTTAGTAAAAACAGACGCTGCTTTCTTGTGCATTGGCGCAAGGAGCAGCGTTTCTTTTTGCGAAGAATCGGTATCGGGGTTCGTCCATCGCTCAGACTCGCAATCTGATGGCTGGACAGGACCACGAGAGAATGTAAGACAGCTTACATAGATTGGGCCAAAATAGACGGATTTTCGTCAGTTGCGAATTGGCCCAACTTTTGCTAAAACCCTCGCCACCACTGGCGCGGGCATTGTGAAGTGTACGCCATTTGTGCGCTTTCCCCGGTAAGTTTTGAAAGGGGTTTAGGGGGTTTTTAGGTGCGTGGTGAACCGACCACCACGACACCAAATATGTGGAATTAAGGGTCGAGATCGAGGTCTCAACCCGTTTGATCGGTTCAGCGCCCGCGTGGTAAGGTTTGGATTGCGGTAACGAATTAAGCCGTTCCTGCCCAATCACTCACGCTGCCGATCTGACTAATTAACCCAGGCTTTTTGGTCGATGTTTGTCAGAATGCCCGAACATCTGCGTGTTCCTTTCGCAACAGGCACCGAGCAGACTTGGAGGCATTCCCCATTTAAACCCGTCAGGCAAGAGGAGCGTTGCTCCGTTGTCCTCGGCTTAATTTCGCCTGATGGTCCACATGAGGTGGAGGAGCGTGATGAGAGACGTGCGAGATTCGAAGCTAAACGATCTAGGTAGGCGGAACTTCTGGCTGATCGTAGTGACTACTGCAACCACAGTAGCGTACGCCGGATTTTGCTTGTGGAAGATGTTCAGCTCCGGCGGCGGACAAAACATCGAATCCGTTCTGCCTACAAATCCCCGCGCGGTTCTCATACTTTGCTTTGCAGCGTCCACGCTGACTTTATTGTTTCTGCCGGAGCTAGGCCGTGTGGTAACTGCGGTCGCGTCGATGGCGGTGCTGTATCTTTTCTATTACTGGTGGAGTTTGACTGCGGCGATTAAAGCGAACCTGAACATCACGCAACTGCCCAATGCAGATTGGCTGGGTGATCAATTTGTCGGCGCCTACTACTTTGACATACTTGTCGGCGTCGCCGCGCTGGTCATACTGATTCTGGATGTACGTGTGCTTTGGAAAACCATTCCTCAACGGCTTCGCGGAGAAAAGCCCTCACTGGTAGCGTAGGTATCGTCGAAATAGAACCAGACTGATGATCCCCAAAAAGACTGTGAACCCCCAACAGATATAGTCGTTCCACGTCCCCAAATTATTCTTCTCGACGTACCACCGGTATTCTTCTAAATAGGTCAGGTCCGTTTGCACCCACGCAAGCGGTAGCGAGTAGGCGGGGATGTTCATGGCGTGGAGCATTTCGTGAAACACTACGAACTTGGTCCAATTGGAATACGCGAGCGCGTTGGGGTTTAGCACGATGCGTGGCGTTCCATCGAGCGTTCTCTGATCCACGCCGGGACGATCGCGAATAGTCGTAGCTCCAATGGCGCAACTCTTCGTCGCCTCTTTGAAGTCGGTCCAGCCTCCTTGCCGGGTGATTCCGATTACCTCGGCATAACCCTGATTGTCTGTTTCCCAACTCAGCGCCACCACGGCACCCACACTGTCCAAATTGGTTTCAAATTGCGATTGCAATTTTTGCCGTAGCTCTACGTCACTCAGAATCTCTGTCCGAGTGCTTTCCAGGCTGTCGTGAACGCGAGGCTCAACGTCGAGATAAGAAAACCCGGGAACCAATTTTTTACCAGTATGATCAGCTAGATTTGATTGGATTCTTTTTGACTGAGCGACGTGATTCTTTAACTCCGCATAGGTAGGACCAATGTACGGTCTAACTACCCTCACGTAACTTTCCGTCTGCATCCAAACGACAAAAGCTATCAGCAGGAACACAAGTGTGCCGAAGAGGTTCCACCATTTGGGTTTTTCGTCGCGGGCAATGAATTGTTGCAGTCGTTCCGTAGTGGAACCGATCATTGAGGCTACCCATGAGAGAAGCTGGGGGCTGAGAAAGCGGCGAGATTCTACAGGAAGTATAGGTTACTGCCAACAAGTGTTATTATTCCGCGATTAATCCAAGGGCCTCCCATTTGGTTCTCACGTGACGCTCAGCACGTCGACCTGGACACAGCATCCCCTATTGCTTTCAGTTGGCGTTTCAACGAGGGGCGAAGCACCCAAACTGAGGAGGAGACAGTCATGGCGAAGATCTTCTTTCTACTACTAATTACACTCTTAGCAACACTCACGGCGCACGCGGCCGCGCCCGTGGGCCAAACCATCTGGATCAGAGCATCGGCGACGGGCATGTTCGTGGCGGCGGATCAGGCTCGTGGGGCGTGGGCGCCGCTGGTTGCCGATCGAACGACCACCGATGCATGGGAGCAGTTTCAAGTCGTCGATGCCGGCGGTGGATTCATTGCTTTTAGATCTGTTGGAACGGGTTTGTTTGTATCGGCGGATCAGAATCGTGGAGCGTGGGCGCCGCTCGTCGCCGATCGCCCGTCCATCTCTACGTGGGAGCAATTCACCTGGACTGATGTCGCCGGCGGCGCTTTCACGTTACGAGGCAGAGCAACCAACCGTTTCGTCTCAGCGGATCTCGCGCGCGCGACATTCGCTCCACTCGTGAGCGATCGTACGGTCGCGAATACGTGGGAGCAGTTTACGTGGGGCGCGGTCGGAACAGCGCCGGCGCCAGGATCGCCTCCGGGTTTTTCGCGACTCGTTTGGTCCGATGAGTTCAACGGCTCAGCGATCAGCACTGCAAACTGGGGCTTCGATCTCGGTGGTGGTGGCTGGGGCAACAACGAACTTCAGAACTACACCAACAGGTCAGAGAACGCACGAATCGCAAACGGCATGTTGGTGATCGAAGCACGGCGAGAGAATTTCGGTGGCAACGCATTCACCTCCGCGCGGCTGAAGACGCAGGGCAAACAATCGTTCGGCATCAACACCTGGGTCGAGGCTCGCATCAACGCGCCAGAAGGGCAGGGAGTCTGGCCCGCGTTCTGGATGCTCGGCAACAGTATTAGCACAGTCGGTTGGCCCTCGTGCGGCGAGATCGACATCATGGAGATTCAAGGCCAAAACCCGGCTAGAAACTTCGGCACGATTCACTGGGCCGATCCGGGTGGCAATCACGTCTCGTTTGGCGGAATCTTCAATTCGTCGAGTTCGCTCACGGCCGGGTTTCACACGTTCGCGATCTCGCGCACTGGAACCACGATCAGGTGGTACGTCGATCGGATCCAGTATGCGGAAGCAAACATCGCGAATGGAATAAACAGCACTTCCGAGTTCCAAGCGCCGTTTTTCATCATTCTCAACGTCGCGGTTGGAGGAAACTTTGTCGGCAGTCCCGACGGCAGCACTGTGTTTCCACAACAGTTGCAGGTTGATTGGGTGAGAGTTTGGGGAACTTAAATTAAGGACAGCGAGCGGAGCTGGTCCCTGGATCAGCTCCGCTTGTATGTTTAGAAACTCTTTTTACTTCGCGCGTCTTTCGCAGCCTCATCAATCAGCGCCGCCACCTCTTTCGGCCGAGAGACGTAGACGCAATGGCTTGCTCCGGCGACCTCAACTACGCGGCTGTTTGCTCGTTTGCCATACCAACGTTCGAGGTCCGGATTGATCGTCCTGTCTGAACCGGCTACCAACATCCAACTTGGTTTGATTCTCCACGCTGCGGTAGTGATCATTGCTTTGAAGTTGTCGGCTTTGTTGAGTACTTGCGAACGGGCCATGAAAGCCGCTTGCTCGGCTGGAAGATCGGCAGCGAAGTATTGATGAAACTGTGCGGGGTCGATATAGGTGAAACCGTCGGCGGTCACTTTCATCGCGGTGGATTTGCTGAGGTCACTGGGAAAGCGTTTTCCGCCGTCAGCTTCAGTTTCATTGACGTCCGGCATGTGTGCCGCGATGAAAACCAATCCTAGAACCTTTGGATCTGCACCAGCTTCGGTGATTACTGATCCGCCGTAACTGTGAGCGACCAAAATGCATGGTCCATCCTGCTGCGCAATGGCTCGTCTTGTTGCGGCTACATCTTCCTGAAAGGAAGTCTCGGGTTCCTGCACAATGGTAACGTTGTAACCGGCTTTGGTCAGGATGTCGTAAACGCCTTTCCAGCCTGAGCCGTCCGCCCACGCACCATGGATCAGTACGATGTTTTTAATGGAACCTTCTTGTAGCGGGACTAATTCAAAGGCCGTTGCCGCTCGGCGTGTGGCCACTGCACCCGCAACAAGCGCCATGGCTAAGAATGTTGGTACCCACCTGCTTTTCATGAGCAGAGAGAGTTAACACAACGCGGGTTGTTTTAACTTCTCTGTAGTTGCGCGGATTTACCAACGCTTGCTGCCAACCGATCAACGTCAAAAAGCGAGGACCGTTTGAATCATCGGCACCCAGCCCGTCAATCCTGAGGTGTACGGAGTAAAGCCTCCGCTGTAAGGAGTTCGCATGACGCGCATGAGCTCGGCGCTGAGCCACAAGCGCTCGGTCGGAAGGAAGTGCCACTTGACACCGCCGGCATATTCATGTGAGTCGCGAAACTGCCCGAACACCGCAGAACCGCGGACATACAGCATGAGCTTCTTGGGAACGACAAACTTGCCACCCGATAACTCAAAGCCGTGATCGAACGTGGACGTGAGCGGAAGCGGCCCGTCCGCTTCGAAGTCGTTTAGCCAACGGAAATAGTATTGCCCGTTGATCGCCAGCCCGTTCCATTTGAGGCCGCCGTCGATCGCCCACATGCGGTACGTTGCCTTTTCAACTGTCACGCCCGGCGCAAAAGCTCCGGCCGAGAAGGCAAGCACGCCGTCTGAATTGTAAATCGAAGTGTTGTCGGGGCTTGATTGGTCAGTCTCCGAAAAACGATCTTCCCGCGACCTGG
>DATNJO010000426.1:0-9493 GCA_035603895.1 Pyrinomonadaceae bacterium | reverse complement strand
CCAGAGTATTCCCTGGGTGATGGAAAAGGTCAGGGGGATGAGGATTATAGTCAAAAACGCGGGCAGACCTTCTTCAATTCTTGTGAAGTTTATTTGCCCGACACTCTTGAACATCGTCGCACCCACAAGAATCAGCACCGGCGCGGTCGCGTAGAGCGGCACCATGCCTGCCAGCGGTGCGAAGAAGAAACACGGTAGAAAACAAAGCGCGGTGAAGACGGACGTGAGTCCGGTTCGTCCGCCGCTATCGATTCCGGCGATGCTTTCGATGTAAGCGGTGCCGGACGACGTGCCCACGAGTCCGGCGCCAAACGTCGCCGCCGAATCGACGACCAAACCTTGCCGCAAATTGCGCGGATGGCCGTTTTCGTCGAGCAGGTCGGCGGCATGCGCGACGCCCATAAACGTAGAGATTGAATCAAAGAGATCGGTGAACAGAATGCCGATGATCGCAGGCAACAGCGACAGTTTCAGAGCGCCGATAATGTCTAACTTCAGAAAAACTGTCTTGAAATCCGGCGGACTGACGATCTGCTCTGGAGCTTTGATTTCGCCGGCCGCCCACGCGATGACGGTCACAGCAAAGATGCCGGAAAGATACGCGAGCGCGCTGCGGCGAACGAGCAGCAACACGGTGACCAGCATTCCGGCCGCGCCAAACAGCGTGTGACGATCGAGCGTTCCGAGTTTGACGAACGTCACGGGATCGGAAGCGATCAGTCCGGCGTTTTTCAGACCGATGAAAGTCAGGAAAATACCGATGCCCGCGGCGGTTGCGATTCTCAGTTCCGCCGGGATTGCTTTAGCGATCGTTTCGCGAACCGGCGTGACGGAG
The DNA here is from genome assembly GCA_035603895.1 of Pyrinomonadaceae bacterium. Taxonomy (GTDB): domain Bacteria; phylum Acidobacteriota; class Blastocatellia; order Pyrinomonadales; family Pyrinomonadaceae; genus PSRF01. The sequence continues at coordinate 8,658 of DATNJO010000426.1, read as the reverse complement.
ATCAGCATAAACAACACGCCCGCCCAGAAGACGATTCCGAGTGCGACTTGCCACCAAACTCCTTGCTGAAGAATGACCGTGTAGGTGAAGTACGCGTTAAGGCCCATTCCGGGAGCGACCGCGAACGGAAGCTTGGCGTAGACGCCCATCAACAACGTCATCGTGAAACAGATCAAAACCGTCGCGGTCAGAGTGCCGCTGAACGCCATGCCCGTTCCGGGTGTCGACAGAATCGCAGGATTCACAACCACGATGTACGACATCGCGAAGAAGGTCGTAATACCGGCGATTGCTTCGGTGCGCAGGTGCGGTTTGGCGACTGGGTTGGTGGTCATCGGGATCGGATGGCAGCAGGAGTTCCGAAAGCGCGAGCGAGTCTAAGCCAGTTGCTCCGGTCCTGTAAATTCTGAAATCCCGCAAGGAGTTCCCCAACTCCTGCGGGCCGACTCAGATGATGAACCGACCGCCATAACTATTTAGCCACAGATCTACACGGACGAAGACGGATCTGAATAGGAAATCAGATCCGTGTTTTTCTGTGTAAATCCGTGGCTTAGAGATCACGCGCAAGTTCGTCGCGAATTCCCTCACGCCCATGTTTCCAACATTTGGATTACCAACCCTGATTGGATAATCTACACTGCCCCGAGCGCCACAAGGGCAATCTTGTTCGTGATGCAGTGTTGATTCGAGATCGCAAATGAGCCACAGACTACACGGACTAGCGACAACAATCCTGGTCTGCGCGCTGGCGGTGTCCGTAAGTGCGCAGGCTTTGCGGCAGTACAACATCAAGCCTTCCGATCTGCCGCCGCCGAATCCCGCGGAAGACGCGGTCAATCCGCCGCGCGTGGTGCCGCGTCCGGCCGGTGCGCAATTGACAATGCCGCCGGGCTTTTCTGTCGAGACGTTTGCTGAAGGTGATTTCCGAGAGCCGCGCTGGCTCGCGCTCGCGCCGAATGGCGATGTGTTTCTTTCAGATGCGCGGGCCGGGAGGATCATCGTGCTGCGCGATGCAAACAAAGACGGCGTCGCGGAAGAGCGATTCACGTTTGTCGAGGGAATGAAGCAGCCGTTTGGCATGGCGTTCTGGAAAAACTATCTCTACATCGGCAACACCGACGCGGTGCTTCGTTTCACTTACAAGCCCGGACAAACCAAAGCAGAAGGCACGCCGGAAAAGATCGCCGACCTGCCCGGCAAAGGCTATCGCGAACATTGGACCAGAAACGTACTTTTCAGTCCCGACGGGAAGAAGATGTATGTGACCGTGGGTTCGGAAACAAACGTCAGTCCGGAACCCGAACCGATGCGCGCGGCGATCGTGGAATTCAATCCGGACGGTACTGGCAAACGCATCTTCGCGAGCGGGACGCGTAATCCGATCGGGCTCGCGTGGTTGCCGGGCACGCGAACGTTGTGGGCCGCCGTGCAGGAGCGCGATCGACTCGGCGACGATCTCGTGCCTGACTTTGTCACGGAGATCAAAGACGGTGGTTTCTACGGCTGGCCGTATGCTTACATGGGCTTCGAAGATCCGCGGCGCAAAGGTGAACGCCCGGATTTGGTTAAGCAAACCATAACCGGCAACGTTTTGATCGAGTCGCATTCGGCGGTGCTTGGGCTCGCGTTCAATCAGGGACGAATGTTTCCGCGCGAATATCGTGGTGATGCGTTTGTCGCGTTGCACGGTTCGTGGAACAGAAACAATCGCACCGGTTACAAGATCATTCGCATTCGTTTTCGCGACGGGAAACCGGTTGGCGGTTACGAAGATTTTCTGGTCGGCTGGATGATGGGTCCGGACACGAAAGAAGTTTGGGGCCGTCCGGTCGGACTGCTTTTTCTGCCTGACGGTTCGATGCTCATCACCGACGACGGTGCAAACAAAATCTGGCGCGTTACCTACCGCGCAAACTAGACAGGATTAACAGAATTTACAAGATATTGAAGTTGGTTTGGTTCTTGTAAATTCTGTAAATCCTGTCAAAGGAGTCTTGATGGATTTTCGCGTTTTGCTCACGACTTTTGGCATCATCTTTCTCGCCGAAATGGGCGACAAGACACAACTCGCTGCAATGACGATGGCGGCGGACACGAAGAAACCGTGGGCTGTGTTTATCGGGGCGAGTTTGGCATTGGTCGCTGTGTCCGCGCTCGGCGTTGTGGTCGGTAGCGTGATTGGCCAGTATGTGCCGCTCGAGTGGGTGAAGCGCGTCGCGGCAGTTGCGTTTATCGCGATCGGAATACTAATGCTCGCCGGAAAGTTCTAACCACAAAATACATGCCCCAAACTCCCCACATCGAGCGTCACTTCACGTCGAGTGAAGTCGTACGCGATATCGTCATCGGCATGGCTGATGGTCTAACCGTTCCTTTTGCACTCGCCGCCGGACTCACTGGCGCGATCGCGCAAACCGGAATCATCGTCACCGCCGGACTCGCAGAGATTGCTGCCGGATCGATCGCCATGGGACTCGGCGGTTATCTCGCTGCAAAAAGCGACGCCGAACACTACGCCAAAGAACGTGAACGCGAGAAACGCGAAGTCGCGGAGATTCCGCACGAAGAGATGCGTGAAGTGGCGGAAGTTTTTCAGGCTTACGGGTTGAATGAAGAAGAGGTTTGGCCTATCGTCCAGGCACTCAAACGACAGCCGGGCAACTGGGTCGACTTCATGATGCGTTTCGAGCTCGGTCTCGAAAAGCCGCAACCCGGACGGGCACTGACGAGCGCGTTGACGATCGCAGGCGCGTACATCGCCGGCGGATTGATCCCGCTCGCGCCGTACATCTTCGACGACAACAGTTCGGAAGCGTTGCTGCTGTCGGTCGTAATGACACTTACGGCGCTGCTGATCTTTGGTTATGTGAAAGGAAGATTTACGGGAACGCGTCCGGTTCGCAGCGCGCTGCAAACCGCCTTCATCGGCAGCGTCGCCGCCGGCGCCGCTTTTGGGATCGCTCGTTTAATCGGCGGTTAGAATAGGTCCAATTAGTTCCGCGCCAGCACGACCGGTGCATTCTCAGCCGCACGAATGCTCTCGTAAAACTTCCGAACCGCATCGTATTGCGCCGCCGGAATCGTCGTCGCCTTCACCGACAACTGGCGCTTGAACACAAGCTCGCCGTTCACGACTTCATAACTCGTCGTATAAGCACCAAACGCCGTCTCGAGCTTCACCGGATCCGGCACTTCATCAACCGCAAAACCCGCCGGCAGTTGCACCTTCACCGTCTCTGAATACGCATTCGCATTCAACACAACCGGATGCTTCCGTTGCGCTGCGGTCAACGACAAACTCTCGCGCCGCGACACAACCGCAGGTTTGAAAACCAACAACCGGCCCTGCATCAACTGCCCATACGACTGCGCGCTGAATTGAACGTTCAACGTGAACTTCCCATCGCCGGCGTTGTCGCTTGGCTCGATCTTATCCACTCGCGCCGACGTCGCGCCCGCCGTCAGCCAACGCTCGATCAGACCGTGGTATTCCGGCTTGGAAAGTTGGCGATACTGCGAGCGAAACTCCACTGCTACTTGCCCCTTGGCGTTTTCCAGAATCTGACCCGCAATCGCGCCGTCCGCTTGCAGTTGCAACGTGGCGATGCGTTCGAGTTGGTTCATCTCGGGCGGCGTGGTCGGCATCGTCACGAGTTCCGTCGCTATTTTTGAATCGAGCAACGCGAGACTGCCCTGCATGTGATCGGGCAGGTCGCCGATCGGCGTTTCACTGTCCGTCGGATCGAAGATCAGCAACGGTCCGAGTTTCGGATGTTGGATGACGGTGCTCGCCTGCGTTGAGTCGCTGACCTTCACCGCGATGATGCAGTGGTTGAACTGCTGGGGCGAAGGCCAGTTAGCACGCACGTAATTTGGATCGCCCGAATAAATACTGACCGGAATCGCATCGATGCCGACTACTTTGAGCATCGCGCGCATCAGGTTTGCTTTGTCTTTGCAGTCGCCGTACGACTTCGCAAAAACTTCGATTGACGAATGCGGGCGATAACCACCGCCGCGGCCGAGTCCGGTTTGAATCGAGATGTATTGAATGTTTTGAACGTAAGTCGCAATCGCGCGAATCTTGTCGTATTCGGTCTTCGCAAGCGCAGTCAGCTCGTAAGCTTTTCTCGCGAGCGCATCGTCAACCTGCACCTGCGGATCTTCGAGCTCGGCCATCCACGCGGCTACTTCAGACCAGTTTGCAAACGTCTTGATGCTCACCTGCTGCGTTGCAGGCGGGTAATAACTCACGGCGAGCCGCGGCACCAAATCGGTAATGCGCGGTCTCATCGGCTCTTCCGGAACTCCCGCCAGGTTGGAAAGCTCCCACGTGTAGGTTGAACCATTCACACGCGGCTCTACGTTCGGATGGTTGAACGTTACCGCGTCAGCACGCCAACCGGACGGCAACACAAGCGTGTAGCGCGAAGTGATCGACGGCAGTTCGTCCTGGAAGGACCACGAGTCCTGACTAAAAACCGATCGCTCTTCACGCGTGTAGGTGTAGGCAAACACGGATCCGACGTCCGCGTCGTTGCTTGCGGAAATACTTCGCACGCGATACTCGTTGTAGACATCGTTGAGTGCTCCCGCGATATCGACTGTTTCATCTTTGCCGTAACGCTTCGTCTCGCTGCCGGGACGAACAAGCCACCCGCGCAGCTCCTTTACCTTGCCGCCATCTGTAGCGTAGACGACGTGTCCCGTCGCATACTCGCGACCCTCACGCTGTAAGACGCGAACGGCGTAATTGACGACTTCGGTGATGCGGCCGTCAGAATCGATCGTCGTGATTCGCTCGTTCAGCAACACCACCGCCGGGATTTCTTTGTCATACGACGGCACTTTGAGCGTCGCCGCTTGTTGCACCCAAACAGGAGCTTCATCGCCTGCGACTGAGGCTTTCGCAGGCGCGACGAGAAGCAGGAGACCCAAAATACTGATTAGCCAAAGTTTCATAGTGGACTCTCCATCCTGATCAGTTGGACGCTGTGGCTGATTGCTTCAACGCGAGGTTGTGATTGTCCTGCTTGTGCAATTGATCGAAGTAGCCCTTCATCGCCGGATACGTCTCGAGCGGAAACAGCACCGCGTTACCACCGCCAAAGAAGAAGGCGCGTTTGTAAACAAGCATCTTGCCGTCGGAAGTGACGGACAAAGCCGGCCTGTATTCCGAGATCTTTCCACTGCCGAACGGCGCCGGCGCGTCAGCGTTGTCGAGCGCGTAGCCCGGCGGGAGTTCGATCTGCACGTAATCGTCTTCAGACCACGGGAACGCAAAGTAAATCGGATGTTTGCGACCGGCGGTCGCGAAGAGCGGATCCACTCCGCGCTGGAAAAACGCAGGCTGAATAAAGATTCGTTTGCCGGTGCGCTGCGCGTAACCGGGAACACGGATGTGAAACGTGTAGGTCAGCGGCTTGGCGTAGTCCGTTACGTTCTCGATCTTGATGTCCGAGAGCTCCGCAGCGCTCATCAGCTCTTTGATCTCTTGCTTCACACGATCTACACGCTGAGTCTCTGACTCTTCGTCGATATCCTCTTTGCGATCGATCGCAAAGTGTCCGGAGTATTCAACAGTGACGTCGCCTTCGACCGTGCCGTCGTCAGTCAGCTTCAGTTTCGCGCGCCGTTTGATTTGCGACTTCTCCGGCGGCGACATCGGCGTCTCGACCCAAATCGGCTGCTTAGGATCGGTAATCAACGCCTGTTCGCCTTCTTCGCGCCAGATCAACATGCCGTAAGGAATGTGGTTGTAACCGGGATTGAAAAACTTCCAGGTGCCACCAACGTTAACGGCGACATTCCGCGGATCGATGAAGTAATCATTGGGTAGCGACTTGTCGAAGAAGAGGTCGCCGCGATCGGGCGAGAGCGCGATACGGGCGTCGAAACCGGCGGCATTTGCCAGCGCCGCGAAGAGCGTGTCGATGTCCTGGCCGCTGCCGACTCCCCGTTTCAGCGTGTCGCCCGGGTTCTTGTTATCTTTCAATTTTTCCCGGTCCTCAGACGTTAGACCAGACGCATCATCGTTCCAGTTTTTGAGCCTGGTCCGGCAAAACTCATACAAGCGCTCCAGCTTTTCATCATCCGTCTTGGCTTCGGCGATGAGTGTCGCAGCCAGCTTTTTCACTTCATCGTTTGGTTTGATCAACGACTTATTGTTCTCGTAGAAATCCTTGCCGACCTGCATCCAGTACTTGTCCGGATCCGGCCGCTTGTCGCCGGCAGCGTAATAAACGAGCATCCAGGTTTTCACCTGATCCTCGGGTGGCATACGCGCTTCTTCCAGCATGGCCGGCATGTTTGTCATCGTGGTGCTGTAGAACCCGTTTTTCTCCTTTACCCATGGCGACGTTTGCCCGTGCATCGTGAGCGAATTGAAGCTCAGGCCCGGGTAGTCGTACGGCTTGATGATGTACTGAACACGCTGCACGGGAATGTCGCGCTGGAATTGCAGCCGCAGATAGTGCGCACCGGATTTCTTGCGCACTTCGCGCCAGCGATACTCAATAATGCAACCCGGCTCGACCGAAGGCATTGCGAACGAACGTGCCTTCACTTTCAGACCACTCACTTTCACGATGGTCCGTTCGAAAATATCCTCTTTTTTTAGGTCAACGATCGAACCATCGGGTTTGATGGTCCGCGCCGCTATGTCTTTAATTTGTATTTCGCGGCCAGACAGATTGCCAAAAGGAAGGTCGATCTTGCTTTGCGATTCTCGGCCGCGGTCGGTGAAGACCTTGACCCGCAGGTAGTGGGTGAAAATCAGGTCGCCATCCGGGTTGTCGTCAATTCTGACTTCCCAAAACAGCCCTTCGGCGTCGGCGTCTTTCTCGACCGTTGGCGTTTTCAGGGATAGTTCTGCCGGATCGACTGGCTTCCAGTCTTCAAAAACTGCGGCTGCCGGTGTTGCACCCGCCACGGCCATAACGGCAAGCAGACACACGACAAACACGCTTAAGGGAAAGAACGAGGGAGGAACTCTCATTTGTTTGCCTTTCTAACGTAATACTTCGCTGATTGAACCTAATCGGCGCTGAGCGAAGAGGAGACCCGAGGTTGCCGCTGGGTAGCGGAAACGGATATTACCTGAAAATTTGCTCGGTCATCAACCGAATCGTATAATTCAGCTCAACTCAGGAGGAACTGGATGGCTACCGAACTAAAACGCTCAGAAACGATGGACCGAATTGCCGAACTTCTTGGCCCGGATGCTGCAAAACTTCTGGACCATAAGACGAAAACGATCTCGAAAGACGACATACAACTGCCGGGACCGGACTTCGTGGACCGTGTGTGGGGCGTTTCGGACCGTTCGCCAAACGTGCTCCGTTCGATTCAGACGTTGTTCGACAATGGCCGGCTCGCCGGAACTGGTTACGTCTCAATACTGCCCGTAGACCAGGGAATCGAGCACTCAGCCGGCGCTTCGTTTGCTCCAAACCCGCAGTATTTCGACCCCGAGAACATCGTCAAACTCGCGATTGAAGGCGGCTGCAACGCCGTCGCTTCGACGTTTGGCGTACTCGGCTCGGTCGGGCGAAAGTACGCCCACAAGATTCCGTTCATCGTAAAGATTAATCACAACGAGTTGCTCACGCTGCCGAACAAGTTCGATCAGGTGCTGTTCGGAACGGTTAAAGAAGCACACAACCTCGGCGCGGTCGCTGTCGGCGCCACGATCTATTTCGGGTCGGACGAATCCACTCGGCAGATTACAGAGATCAGCCGGGCTTTTGCTGAAGCTCACGAACTCGGAATGGCCTGCATCCTCTGGTGTTACCTGCGTAACCCGAAATTCAAAACGCCCGAAGGCGACATGCACGCTGCAGCCGATCTTACGAGCCAGGCAAATCACCTCGGCGTGACGATTCAAGCCGACATCATCAAGCAGAAACTGCCCGAGCGAAACGGCGGTTACAAAGCCGTCGAGCAGGCGCTCGGTAGTTCGTACGGCAAGACCAGCAAGCTCGTTTACGAGAAGCTTACTACCGACAACCCGATCGATCTGGTTCGTTACCAGGTCGCGAACTGCTACATGGGCCGTTGTGGTTTGATTAACTCCGGCGGCGAGTCGAAGGGCGCCAGCGATCTCGCGGAAGCTGTGCGTACCGCGGTTATTAACAAACGCGGCGGTGGCATGGGACTGATCTCGGGACGCAAAGCGTTCCAGCGTCCGATGAGTGAAGGCGTGCAGTTGCTGAATGCGATTCAGGACGTCTATCTCTCGCAAGAGATCACCGTCGCTTAGCCACAAAAGGCACAAGAAGCACAAGAAGCACAAGAGGCACAAAAGGAGTTGACCACTTTTGTGCCTTTTTGTGGCAAACCGATCGGACCTCCTCACCCGTATATCTTGAGGCCTTGCGATCCGAACAAGTACAAGACAACGATGTTGAGTTGCTGAAAGGCGTCGCCTCGCAGGACGAGGCGGCCCTTGCAGCGCTCTACGACCGCTACCGGGTAATCCTTTTTGGGTTGCTGGTCCGTATATTGAACAACCGCGAAGAAGCGGAAGACGTGCTCCAGGAGGTGTTTTTACAGGTGTGGAGGCGCGCAGCCGACTTCGACGAGAATCGCGGGCGGCCGTTTACCTGGCTGGTAACTTTGGCGCGCAGCCGCGGTATCGATCGGCTACGGGCCCTC
>DATNJO010000425.1:0-8407 GCA_035603895.1 Pyrinomonadaceae bacterium | reverse complement strand
GCGCTCCGAATCAGGGGTTTTAAATGCTCTCAAGTGCCCGTAACTTATTCTGCGCGATAGAAGTAGTACTCCGCGGTGTAGGGAACTTCTCTCAGTTCGTTCAGCGCGCCGGGTTCCGCCGGCGACAGACCGCCGGTCGTGTTGGTACGTTGAATGTACGTGACTTTGCTGAAGATACCGTTTCCGCTGGTTTCAGTCTTTTTGAGCAGCAACCACGCAATTGCACTTCCGTCCGGAGTACAACCGGTGTCCAGCACGCGCGCGGCTTTTACTTTGCTGCCACTCTTGCTTTCCCAGTGTGGCCCGACGTAGTGAGTGCCGACTTCGCCGTGATAACTCGGTTCGGCGTACAACGTCGCGACCGGCGCGACGAAGTCCCAAGTGGCGCCATTGAACCTGTAGACCTGAGCGCCTTGCGCGTACACATGAAACGCGAGTTTGTTTCCTTCCGGAACCGTGATGCTGCCGCATCCGGCGGGCAACTCGGGACCTTCTTTGTCGAACATCACCACCGCTGAAGTTGGCGTGACTGCGAAAGCAACAATGCCAATTAGAACAACAAGTCCGATGATGCTCTTGATTTTGGGGTACATGATTTTCTCCTTAACGTATGAATCAGTTGAAATTATTAGTTCTTAGCGATCCTCACGGGCAGGATCATCGGCACGGTGTCGCGGTAACGCTTGTAATCATTGCCGTAAGCGTCGATCAGGTCTTTCTCTTCAAGTTGTATGGCTATGAAGATGTAAGCGGTAGTGGCAATCGCAAAGACCAGATGCGCGATCGTCATCGTCGGCGTGGCCCAGAACGCGAAGAGCCAGCCAAGGTAAAGCGGGTGCCGCACGTGCCGGTACAGAATCGGCGTGCCGAATCGCAGTTGTGTGTACTGCTTGCCACGCAGGTACAGATAAACCTGGCGCAAGCCGAAAAGATCGAAGTGGTTGATCAAAAACGTACTGACCAGAACCAGCAGAAACCCGGCTGCGAATAGTCCGTAAAGCACGGCGCGAAGGACGGGTTGTTCGATGTTCCAAACAACGCCGCCCATCGGTTGCCACAGCCGAAACAAAGCGATCAGCGCCAATGAAGACAAGAGCACGTAGGTGCTGCGCTCGGCCTGCTTCGGAATGATGCGCGTCCAAACGCGCTTGAAGCCCGGCCGCGCCATCACGCTGTGTTGCACGGCAAACACGGCGAGCAACGCGGCGTTGATTAACAAAGCTTCACCGAGGGGGATGGTTCGGCCCGAGTCGATCGACTTCGGCACGATGAAGTTGCCGAGAAACCCGATCGCATACAGGAAAGTGCCGAAAAAGATCAGGTAACTGAAAACGCCATACACAAACGTTGTAACTCTGCCGAACATGAAAGCTCCTTTCAGCTCCAGAACGTCGTCGAATTCGTGCGTTGGTGTGCGACTCTGAAATGGCGAGGCGTCCGCGTGATGAAACGAAAAATAATCTGCGTCACTATGAAATCCCGCTGGGTTATAAAACGCGGCCTCGCTTGTTCAGAGACTATGCACATCGACTGTGGAAGTTGCTGAACTTTCGGGCATATTACCGGCTGTTTTAAAGATTTTTCGGGTGACCCTTTTCGGCGTTTTTTTGCGCGTTAACAAATGAGTCTGTACGCCGAAGGGACGTTTTATGCCGACCACGTTCCGCGCAGCGCTGGCTTTAATAATCCTGAATTTGAGTTTCTCCACTGTCGCGTCTGCGCAGTCTCATTCGTTAAGTTCAACTCCGATACGTGCTGCGGAAGAAGAAAACCTGCGCACGTTAACGGCCGAGTATGGCCGCGCTCTCGGTGCGGGCGATCTCGATGCGATGCGGAAGTTTTGGAATCCGCAATCGCCCAACCTCACTTCGCAGTTACGTTCCTACAAAAACGTTTTCTTACAGGCTCGGCTGGAACTGACCAGTCCGGAAGTAACGCGGCTCGAAATCGATGGTGATAAAGCGGTTTCGCAGTTGACGCTCGACGAGCGCCGTCTCGACAGAAAAACAGGCGCCGTGTTGCTGACTTTCGATCCGTTTCGCGGCGCCTGCCGTTCGTTTGAATGGACCAGGACGAGTTCCGGTTGGAAGATCGAACGAGAAGTTCTGGTGCAGGACGAACTTGCGGCGAGGCTCGAAGCAACGCGTTCCGATCGGCAGCGCGACGAGATCCTCGAGCAGGAGAAGCGTTTCGTTAACAACACGCTGATCGGCGCGTTGGGCTCGAAAGCTCTTCGTCATCAAACACGCACGGAATATGAAACAGCTTTGCGCTATGTCGAGTTGCAGCGAGTAGTGGCTGAACGGATTGGCGATCCGGTCGGAGTTGCTGCTGCGTGGCTGAATATGTCGATCGTCAGAAACGGCCAGGATGATTACGAACTGGGGTTGGTGGCTGCTTACAAAGCGCTCGCTATTTATGAATCGCTCGGATCGAAACGCGGCGTCGCGCTCACGACGGAGAGTCTGAGCAATCTCTATCGTGCGTTGGGAGATCTCAAGCACGCTTTCGAAAACGCACAAAAATCACTCCGCCTTTGTGAAGAAGAGAATCACCGCAAGGGCATCATGATCGCCCTGGCGGAGCTCGCGATCATCTACGGCCACCAGAATAATCCCGAACAGGCATTGGCCCATCTCGAACGCGCTCTCTCGCTGGCGCAAGAACTCGGCGACACGTTCATGATCGCGACTTTGCGAAACGACATGGCGTTTCAGTACGAAAAGTTTGGCGATTACCAGCACGCGCTCGACATCTATCAGCAGCTTCTGAAACAGACGGAATCTTTCGGCGACAAAGGCGGCGCGGCCATGATCCGCGATCAGATCGGCAGAATCCTTGCCGAACAGGGCCGCTATGAAGAAGCGTTGAGTAATCACCGCGATGCAGTGACTGCGTTGGAAGCGGCCAACAAGAAGCACGCGACTGTCATCGCGCTCAACCATATCAGTGATGTTTACCTGCGCCAGCAAAACTACACTGAAGCATTGGTTGCGTCGCAACGCGCAGTTTCGGTGGGCCGTGATGGGGGAAGAAAAGTCGACATCTTTTGGGCAGTGACAAATCTCGGCTATGCACAGTTGGGACTGAATCGTTTGGCGGAAGCGCGTGAGTCGTTTAGCGAAGCCGTGTCGATCGCCGAAGCGCTGCGTGCACAAGCGGCCGGCGGCGCCGAAGAACGGCAACGCTACTTCGACGGCGGACTGCGAGCGCACCACGGAATGCTCAGCGTTTTGGTGAAGGAGAACCGGCCACAGGAAGCGCTCATCTTCGCTGAAAGAGCGAAAGCGCGTTCGCTACTCGACATGCTGCAACAAGGGCGGGTCAGCGTGCACAAAGCGATGAACGCGGCGGAACAGCAAGAGGAAGCGCGGTTGAAGTCGCAGATCACTCAACTCAACAAACAACTGGCGCGCCTCAAACATTCAGAAAAAGATGCCGAAGTCGTTGCCGTAGAAACGCAACTCGACAAGGCGCGACTCAATTACGAAGCGTTTCAGAACGCCCTGTACGCCGCCCACCCTGAACTCAAAACACAGCGTGGCGAGGCACCGATCATCAACGCGCAGGAACTCGCGGAGTTGTTGCCGGACGCGTCGACAGTTTTGCTCGAATATGTGGTCACCGGCGAGCAGACGTATCTCTTTGCGATCACGAGGACAGCGGAAAACGCGGAAGTCCAGTTTTACACGTTGCCGATCAAACGAGCCGAACTCGAAAAGCAGATCGAGTCGTTTCGCAAACAACTCGCCACGCGCGATCTCGGTTTTCGTTCCTCGGCAGTCAAACTCTACGACCTGTTACTAAAACCGGCACAGGCTCAGCTTCGTGGCAGGACCAACGTCGTGATCGCCCCCGACAGCAATCTTTGGGATTTACCGTTTCAAGCTCTCGTGAACAGCGGTGGACGTTTCCTGATCGAAGACGCTGCGATCACCTACGCGCCATCGTTAACGGTGTTGCGTGAAATGACGAAACGGCGGATGAACCAGACGCCGGTGCGCGCTTCGGCAACGTTATTGGCGTTTGGCAATCCCATTTCGGACCGGCCCAAACGATCTCATTCAACTTTGCGCGACGGTCAGCTCGACCCGTTGCCGGAAGCGGTTGAGGAAGTTAAAGCGTTGGCTCGATTGTATGGCGCGAGCCGGAGCAAGATTTATTTTGGTGCTGACGCGCGCGAAGATCGTGTGAAGAGTGAAGCCGGACAAGCCGGCGTACTGCACTTCACCACGCACGGCACACTCAACAACGCTTCGCCGATGTACTCGTATTTGACGCTCGCCGAAGGCGGACCAAACGACGACGGTTTACTCGAAGCCTGGGAGTTGATGCAACTCGATCTGAAAGCGCAATTGGCCGTTTTATCTGCGTGTGAAACGGCGCGCGGACGCATCGGCGCGGGCGAAGGCGTGATCGGTTTTTCGTGGGCCATGTTCATCGCCGGTGTTCCCGCGACAGTCGTTAGTCAATGGAAAGTGGAATCCGCGAGCACTCGCGACTTGATGGTCAGTTTTCATCGTTCTCTTATCTCACCCCGGGCACCGCAACAGAGCAAACCAACTAAGACTGACGCGTTGCGCCAGGCAGCGTTGACGTTGATGCGCAATCCCGAAACCAGTCATCCCTTCTACTGGGCGGGATTCGTGTTGGTTGGCGACGGCGGTTAAAAAAGGCGCGCACGAGTCTCACCCTCGTGCGCGCCTCGCAAGCAGACTGCGTCCTTCCCAGTAAGACGCGGACTGCTAGTTCACTGTGTTGATTAGCACTGGTCCATTCGGGTCTCCGAACCAGGCATTCGGGTAAGTGGAACGCTGGCAGAAAACATTGGTCGGATCGTTGACGCCACACCCGGACAGCGCCGGATCCACTGCGACGTAACGGAACCAGTGTCCCTGTTGCAGCGGCACGGTGAAAGGTGTTACGCCGATCGTGCTACACGAGCCTTCCTTCGAAATCGCATCCAGCTTTCCGTGGTTCTTCCACATGCCTAACGTAACGTCGAAGGTCCAGATGTACACCGAGTGATTGTCCAGGTTGCAGTTGAACACCTGAATTTCTTTGATCCCTGAAGGGGACGGGGTCGGCGTTGGCATCGGTTCCGGTTCGGCTTCAGTCTTACCGCACGCGAAAGCTCCGGCGGAGACACCGAAGATGTTTTCGGCGTGAACTTTGAAGCAGTACCCGGTTTCCGGCGTCAGACCCTGGATCACCGCGGTAGTGGAATTTTCGGGACTCACGAAAAGCTCAGTATTACCCGTGCTCGGATTCTCGTCGTAGTAGATCAGGAATCGTCGCTCGTCGTCGCTATTGTCTTGCCACTTCAGCGTAAGCGACGTCGGTGTTGCTGCGATCACCTTTGCGTTGGTCGGCGCCTTTGGTCCGTTGGGTGGTGGTTGGTCGGTTGAGACAACCACTTTCACGTCGTCGTGATCGAAGGCGACCAGATCGGTCATGCCGTCGCCGTTAACGTCAGCGGCCGTTCGCGGATAAAACGTCGGCACCACGTCGTCGTTTGAGTGCCACGGAAAGCCTGACGCAGTTACGAGCGCCCGCAGCATGCCACGAGTCGTTCCGAATCCGTTTGGACCACCAAGCGCGCGATAGATTGACTCGGTGCCGAAGCCGACGATGTCGCGATAGCCGTCGCCATTGAGATCCACTACGAAACGAGGATTTGCTCCGTCCGGACATTGATCCGGATTGCAACCTGTGTGCGCATGTCCATTGCTATCGAAGACTGGATCTCTGCCGGTTCGCCATCCCTGGTTGTAGCCGAAGTCTGCTACGGCAAACTTTTGCGGGTCGAAACCGTTGCCGTTGGAATAAGAGATCCACACACCTGCCCAGCCAAAGCCAACAATGTCGTCTTTTTGATCGTTGTTGACGTCAGCCATGATGCGCGGATGTTTCGCTACCTGCCAGCCGCCGGCATTCAACGCAAACTCCGCGAGCACAAACTGCGGCGCCTGAAATCCCCAGCCGCTTGAATACGATACCCACACACCGTCATTGCCAAAACCGACTATGTCCTGCATCGTGTCGCCATTCACGTCAGCCATGGTGCGAACGTGTTTGTCGTTTCTCCAACCCTGGTCGTATCCGAAATCGCCTACCGCTAAAAACGGCTCGGAAAAGTCTCCCACTGGCGACATCGACATAGAAATCCACACGCCGAGGTTGCCGAAACCAACGATATCTTTGCGTCCGTCGCCATTTACGTCGGCGAGTAAACGAACGTGTTTGTCGTTGCGCCAGCCCTGGTTGTAACCGAAGTCACTAACGACGAGCTTTGGCGGTTCAAAACCATCGCCCTTTGACACTGCGCGATAGACGCCGTCGGCGCCGAAACCGACAATGTCCTCCATCTCATCTCCGGTGATATCACCCATCGTTCGGACGTGCAGATTGGTACGCCAACCACTGGCAAATCCGAAGTCCTTGAGAACAAATGCCGGGTTTTTGAAGTTCGTTCCGGTAGAAGTCGAAAGCCACACGCCGTCGATGCCGAAACCGACGACGTCCTGGCTCTTGTCGGCGTTGACGTTAGCCATCATGCGCGGATATTCGGGAGCCCACCCTTGTAGTCCTCCGAAATCGTGGACCCACGTTTCGGGCACGAGGAAGGATTGATCTGTGAGCTGTGCGTTTACAGTTCTCCCTGGCCTGAACAGCCAGCCAGCACCGACCAACAGCATTGCTAACAGTACGAAATGAATGCGAATAAATTTCTTAGACTGCAAAATCTTCATTACTTGCTCCTTTGAGTTATGTAGTACATCTACTCAAAGGGAAGTTGCCGAGGAGGGCGGGATATTACTGTCTACTATTGTTGACGCCGTAGTGACTGAACCTGCCGGAGCAGGTTGCGAGCCAGATCGGAGTTTGGATTTGCTGTTTGCAGCAGGCGAAACTCCTGTTCGGCTTCGCGTAGTAAACCCGCGTCTGCGTAGAGCAGGCCGAGCGTGAGATGTGACGACGCATGAGCTTTGCGTGCGTTCGCTAGTTCGTTGGCCTTCGCTTGATCGAGAATGCGAAACTTTGCTTGCGGCGCCGGTGGCCGCGGAGAAGTGATTTCGTTTCCGTCTTTGATCGCTTTCACTTGCCACGAATAAACGTGGCCGCGCGGTAAAGGCGTCGTCCACGTGAGATCGGTTAGTTGTGGACTCGAAGTTACTGGCGCGAACTTCTCGTCGTAAACTTCGACCACGTAACCCGTCGCGCCTTCCATTGCAGACCAGCGAAAGGTTGCGCGATCGGCGAGCAACACGTTGCCGAGCGGTTCGAGCACGGAAAATTCGCCGGGTTGATCGTTCGAGCCCATTAAGGAACTCGGTGGCCGTGTGAGTCCCTGAAGTTGTGCGGACTTTTCGATTCTTCCGCCACTGAGCGCTTTCCTTACAAGATTTTGGTAAGCAGGTGGCAGATCGTCGGCGCCTGACAGTTTGCCTTGCTGATCGAGCGTTAAGACATGTGAACCGTCGTTGACTTGCGCCACAACTGGCGCGGGCGGAGGTTGTGTTGGCGGCGCGTCCGTTTGTGACGGAGGAACCGTCTGTGGCGGCGTTGGCGCGTTCGCGATCTGTGGTTCTGATTGTTGTGGTGTTCGGAAAACAACCCACGCGACAACAGCGACCAAGAGTATCGCGAGCGCTGCGCCGCCGAATGCCGGCACCGGAGAAACTCGAAACGGTGCGGCGAGCGACCGCAACGTTCCGCGCCACGAACTTTCAGCAGGAGAGGAAACTGCCGACGTAATCAACTGCGGTAGATACTCGCGATCGAGCGACGGCGCGATCTCGTTTCTGAACTCGCGCAGATCATCGACAGCACTCACACACTGTTCGCAGTGTGTGAGGTGATCGCTAAACACCTGCAACTCTTCACTCGCAAGACTCCGATCAACATACGCCGCGGCTTGTTCCATCGTCAGATGAACCGTTTCCGCCGTGTCTTCAAACACCTCCGTTTGCAGCTCAAAGAACGCCGCCTCACCGTTTTCTGCCCGTTCGATGCGCTGACGGCAAAGGTCACAACCGCCGAAATGATCGGTCACGGCCAGCAGTTCCGCCGCGGGTAATTGGCGCCGGCAGTAGTCCTCAACCTGTTTTTGTATCAGATGTTCCACCACGGTTTTTCTCTGGTCCGCCGGCCGGGGACCCGGCGGCTACTTTGATAAGTTGGCGAAAATTGCTCCGTATTACCATTTCTTTGACAGGGATTTCAGAATTGACAAGATGCTTATTTCCTGTGCTTTTGTGCCTTTTTGTGGCCTTAAATGAATCCTTTGAGCCGTCGGGTTAATCGCTCGCGCCCCGATTTCCGTGCATTGATTACCTGTTGCCGCGTTAGTCCCAACAACTCCGCGATCTTCGCGTCTTCCAACGGCAGGTCGTTCCACAACTCC
>DATNJO010000424.1:0-6319 GCA_035603895.1 Pyrinomonadaceae bacterium | reverse complement strand
GGCAGCCTCTGGCAGGTTCCGCTTTATATGTCGATGAGAATGGTAAGACGCGTCTTCACCACCAGATCAAGTGCTCGTTATCTCTGCACTCAATTCTTCGGCTGAATCGGGCAGCACTTCACTTGTCTCGTAGCTGCCTTGTGCTTCCCACAGTCTACGGTAGGTAAGACAATTGGCGAGCAGTTCCTTGTGTGTTCCCAAACCGACGGCTTGTCCTTGTTCCAACACGAGAATGCGCGTGGCGTTTCGAAGTGTGGAAAGGCGATGGGCCACTGTGATTGCCAGCCGGCCCATCGCTAATCGATCCACGGCGCGCTGCACTCGCGCTTCAGAATAAGAATCAAGGCTGGATGTTGCCTCGTCGAGCAGAAGAATCGGAGCATTTTTTAGAATCGCCCGCGCGACGTTCACGCGCTGCGCTTCACCACGAGACAATGCCCGGCCTCCTTGTCCGACTACAGTTTCATATCCGTCGGGCATAGCCATGATCTCATCATGGATTTCAGCCGCGCGGGCCGCGGCTTCAAGTTCCTCTTGCGTTGCATCGGGCCGCCCGGAAAGTATGTTTTCGCGAATGGTGGTCGAGAAGAGAAACGGATCCTGCGTGACGATCGCGACCTTTTTATACATGTCCTTCAGGCGCAGGTCGCGCAGGTCTTCTCCGTCGACCATCACCTGGCCACGCGTGGGATCGTAAAAACGAGCGACCAGACTCAGTAAGGTCGACTTTCCTGCTCCTGATGGACCAACAATTCCCAGCGTCTCACCAGCCCGGACTGTGAAAGACACATCGGTAAGCACCGGTTTTTGATTGAAGCTGAAGTGAACCCGATCGGCGGTGATCGACGTAGGCGCACGCGTCAGCGCGCGGGCGTCTTTTCGATCCTGGATCTCGGGTTTTTCCCGTAGCAACTGTTCGATGTGAAACACGCTGGCGGCGTAGCGTTGCACGTCGAGGTACGCGCTGTTGAGATTATTTAAAGGACCTTGCGCAGCGCGCATCGCCAAAAGAAAAGCGAGTAGCTCGGGCCAACCGAGTCGGCCTGACATCACGTTCAATCCGCCGACAATGATCACCACTACGACGTTGAGTGCAGCAAGCGATTCCAACATGCTGCGCGCGAACGCCTGCACTCGTTCCATCTCGATGAGTTCGTCGAAATAAACATGCGCACGTTCGACAGTTCGCTCACCTTCAGCACGTTCTCCCTGGTATATCTTGATGACGCGAATGCCGTGCAGGAGTTGGAGCAACGCGTCGAAAAGCGCAATGCCTTTTTCCCGGACGCCGAAAGAGCGTGCGAGTGTGCGCCGGGCCAACAGGTAAATGGGTAATGCACCAACAGGAACCAGGAAAAAAGCCCAAAGCGATAACCACGGACTGAAACTCACGGCCGCGGCGACCAGTCCTGCCGTTTGCAGTACCTCGAGCACGATTCTCGCCGTCGATAAGACGACCATCCGCATTTGGATGACGTCCTGCCGGATACTTTCCAACAACTCTCCGTGAGTCCGGCGATCGAGAAACCCGACAGACAAGCCGAGCAAATGGCGAATCATTCGTTCCATCGTGCCCAACTCGATTGCCTTCACGAGTTTCATTTGCGTGACTTGTGAATCGTAGTTGCATACCGCTGCGCTCAAACTCACGAGCAACAGCAGGGCTACAGTTATCCAGAGCGCTGCTTCCGGATTGAGACTAAATCCAAACGCTCGGCCCTGCCCGAGTACGCCGGCGAGAAACTCTCGTATCAATAAGATCGAGAGGGCGGTCATGGCCGCTCGTCCAAGTGAGCCGACGGTAAATCGCGCGACGAGCCAGGGATGTGGCCGAAGCAAACGAACTAACATCGACAGTTGTTGTTTCAGATTCACTTAGATTTCACGGGTGGGTCATCTGACTCGGCTTGGGTAGTGCCGCCGGAGGGATAATAACACTAATCGAAGGTCAGGAGTCTCTGGAGAAATCGTAGAAAACGCGGAATAGATTGCCGTCCAGGTCAGACGCGGTGAACTCGTGCAGCTTCCACGGCTTCGACTCAGGAGGTGAGATGATCCTTGCCTCGGCAGTCTTCCAAAGCTCGTGAAGCTCATCCACTTCGGCCTTGCTTTCGAGATTGAGCCAGACCATCACCGGCGCAGCGTTACCATGTTGCTCGCGGAAGGCATGGTCCGTAAGGAACATCCGGCAATGTCCTTTTGAGATTCCAGCGATCCCGCCGTCGGCTCCGCCCCAATCTATGTTGAAGCCGAGCTTGTGCTCGTAGTAATCCAGCGCCCGGTTGATATCCGTCACAGGTATCTCAGGCACTGCCGCGGGAAACTCATGTTTCATTGGACCATCCTAATTCATTCCCGCCGCCAGGCGGAAGAGCGTTAATCGCTCTCCGCCTAACTACTACTTCAAAGGACGCTCTACGCGGTGAAAGCCATGCCGACTTCGTAGGTTCCCGGTGTCGTGCGAAATGCGATGTTGAGTCGATTCCAGCCGTTAATCGCTATGACCGCCAGAGTCAGGTTCACCAACTCGGCTTCGCTGAACTGTGCGCGGGCCTGCTCGTAAACGTCGTCGGGAACATCTTTGCCACTGAGTGTCGTGACAGCTTCTGCCCATGCAAGTGCCGCACGTTCGCGATCAGAATAGAACGGGCTCTCGCGCCACGCTTCGAGCACGTAAAGCCGCTGCTCAGTTTCGCCCTCTGCTCGTAAATCTTTGGAGTGCATGTCGAGACAGAATGCACAACCGTTGATCTGCGAGACGCGAAAGTACACCAAATCGAGCAACTTCTTCTCCAACCCGCTTTGTGACAGCGGTTTGTGCAGTCCGAGCATTGCTCTCACGACATTTGGTGTTGATGTTAGAAACTCCAATCTTTGTGTCATTACCAACTCCTTTTGAATTAAAAATCCCTCTTCCAATAACAAAGACGAAGCTAGAGCGAGTTTGTGACAGCGTTAATTGATTTTGTGGAGCCCGCGAAGTTTTTCCGGGTTGAGTACCGTGTAAAGCGCCGTGATCGAGTTGCCCTCAGTCTCAAACGACAGAGTTAAGAGGGGTGCGCCGTCCAGGTACATGACGAGTCCGGGTTCGCCGTTGATCGTCCGGATTTCTTTGCGGAGTCGGGTGCCTAACTTTCTCGCAAGAACGAGATAAAGCCGTGCAATACGCGAAGGTCCACGAACAACTCTACGCGCCGCGGGAACGACTCCACCGCCATCGCTCATAAGCGTCGCATCCTTTGCGAAAAGCGACAGCAACGCGACGTCGTCTCCAGCATCTGCTGCGGTCATGAATTGGTTGATCAATGAACGCAGCGCGGCGTCGCTGGCTTTGAACCGGGATTTCTCGCTGCGCACTCTTTGCCGTGCGCGATGCACGACTTGCCGGCACGCGGCCTCACTCTTTCGCAAAATATTTGCAATCAAAGGATAAGCACAATCGAAGACGTCGTGCAGTAAGAACGCTGCGCGCTCGACCGGCGTCAACCGCTCGAGCAGCACCATGTAGGCCATCGAAAGATTGGAAGCAGTTTCGAGTTCTTCTTCGGGAGTCGGCGAGTTGCTGGGGATGAGCGGTTCCGGTAGCCACGGGCCTACGTACTTCTCGCGCTCAACTGAAGCTTTGCGGAGCTTGTCGATCGAGACCCTGGTGACAACGCTGACAAGCCACGCTTCGGGCGATCGAATCTCTTCCGCGTTAGCCTGATGCCAACGCAGGTAAGCCTCCTGGACAATATCTTCCGCATCCGCCGACGTGCCAATCATTCGATACGCGATGCCAAAAAGCCGCCCTCTAAGTTCTTCGAACACGGCGGAACTTCTACCTGGGTATGCAGCAGTCACCCCGGTATTTTCCCTCTTTTGGGAAGACGTATCAAACGCTCTGCAAAACAACTGCTCCCTTGACAGGCTAGGGAAGCAACGTTTAGTCTATGTCCCAGACAATCTAGGGGAAATGTCCTTCATGGCAAATGAGCGCACGGACTTGATGCAAGGCACGCTGGAGTTGTTGATCTTGAACACTCTGGCCCGTGAACCTATGCACGGCTACGGCATCGTCCAGCGAATACACGAAGCTGCGGAAAATTCACTCAAAGTCGAGGATGGTTCGCTTTATCCCGCGCTTTACCGCATGGAGGAACGCGGCTGGATCAAGTCGGAGTGGGGAGTGTCAGAGAACAATCGCAGAGCCAGGTTTTATAAACTCACAGGCACGGGAAAACGGAAGCTCGAAGCCGAACGCGCCAACTGGAATCGCGTCTCTACAGCAATTACAAAAATCCTGCAGGCCACATAACCATGAAAATCGCTTTACCTGACTTGCTCACGCGTCTTAACCGCAAGAAAACTGCGTTTGAGGTTGAGGAGGAGTTACAGTTTCACATTGATATGCTCGAGCATAAATATGTGCAACAGGGAATGTCGGACGCTCATGCGAGAGCCGCAGCGTTGAGACGTTTTGGCAATCTCGAACGAATCAGGAAGCAATGCGTGGACATCAGCCTGAGGAACACTCTTCTTCGACGCGTCCTCAAGACATTGTCAATTCTTATTGCACTTACTGGCCTCGTAATCCGCATCTCAAGCTCGGACTATAAGGTCGCGCGCCTTGGCACCGTGTTAATCATGATCGCAATCTCGGGTCGCTTGTTACTTTACGTCCGCGGATTAAGCCCCTGGACTTACTTGTCTGGAACCAAAACGTCGCTATCGGTAGTCGCCGACACTCCTAAGAAACCGTGTTAACGGTTTCACTGGGGAGCGCTTTTTTGTTCTGCTATCAACATTTCATGTGCGGTAAGGAAGGCACGCAGTTCGGTCAGTAATTGAGCGTCGGCCGGAGATTCTCGCGGCGTAATGGAGAGAAAAAACTTCGTCCCGGAAGGAAACTGAGTGATCTTCTCTTTCAAAGCATTCATTGAATGAAACTCGTAATGCGCCAATTGCGCATGGAAGCGAGTCGGTGACGATGCTTCAATAACGATCGTTAGTGTCTCGTAATTCCAGGTCTTCAGATACGAATCGACTTGTTGCTGAATACGCCGCACCTTCGTCATTTGTGAAAGCCGCTGTAGTTTATTCTTGTCGGCTAACCACGATTTGCCTGTGGCCAGGGCTTGCACCAGGTTTTGACCCAAACCAAGCTGTTCGTTTTCATCAAGGGGATCGGTCAACATTCGATCCAGTTGCGACTCGCGTCCTGCCCACATCGCATTCCA
Source organism: Pyrinomonadaceae bacterium (assembly GCA_035603895.1). GTDB lineage: Bacteria > Acidobacteriota > Blastocatellia > Pyrinomonadales > Pyrinomonadaceae > PSRF01. Next base: position 1,100 of record DATNJO010000424.1, on the reverse strand, counting down.
ACTTGTGTAGCGTTGCCAAAGAGCTGATTCCGCGGCAGACGAACCAAACCTTCCGAGCACTGTGGCAGCGGCCGAAGCGACTGGCGCATCGAGATCGTCGAGATTGTCAATGGCGATCTCTTCCAGCACCGGATCGTAATGAAGCTCCGACACCCTCTGAAGTACATCGTAGTTGTATGCTGAGAATGCTGCTCTACGAGCCGCGATTGCTCGCTCAATTCGCGGGCGGGCAATCGCAGGATCAACCCGCAACAGGTAGGCGAGTGTTTGATTCTGGGCCGCGGAGGCCAACTTGCCGATATTTGGATCGAGCTTTTCAAGAATCTGCGGAAGAATTGCAGCGGTCGCATAACGAGCGATGAGCGAAGCAATGTTTGACGACCCATCTGCATCATTGCTCGCAGCAAAATGTTCAGCGAGGGTGAAGTCGACTTCAGGAAGTGTCTCGTCTGGCAGGATGCCCAGCACCGATGCGTCAAATCTCGGACGCGGGCGCAAGATTTCCTTAATAATGGCAGGCCGCGCTCCGGCCGGATCCAATTCATACCAATGTGTTAACGCACTCGCGCTGAGTTGCAGCGAGTTGGACGCGTTCCAGTCCCTCATTAGGGGAAAATCCTGGTACAACTGGGCGTAACGCTTCAAAATCGGGAGCATGGCAGGGCTTCGAATCTTGTCCCAGCGATGGGAAAGTAAGGAGTTCTGTTCGTTCAATGGCAACTGATCGAACATCGAGACCAATTGACTGACCAACTTGTCCGTGGTCTCTTTCGGCAGTGCTGTCGAATTCCAAGCCTCATTGACGGCAGTGCTCAAGCATATTGATAAAGCCTTTCCGCGCTTGGTACTCAATGCTGCGATGAGTTCTTCGACTGCGCGTTGTTGGCCTTCGCGCAAATTTGCGTTTGCAGCGCCGGGGTCGGAGTTAACCATGCGCAGCGTATAGAGAAAGTTCCCGGTAATCGGGTAATCCGGATCGGCTAGCGCCTCTTCCAGTGCGTTGCGAACTGCCGCGCGTTCCGGCATTGATATAAGTCCGAGCGAGCAAGTGTAGTCGAGCCCACCGGGATCTTCGCCACGCATACGCTTCACCATCTCAC
>DATNJO010000423.1:0-2881 GCA_035603895.1 Pyrinomonadaceae bacterium | reverse complement strand
TTGGTGCAGTAGCGGTTCTTAGCTAAAGAGATTGTTCAAGTCAGTTCCGGACGCGCTGCCGGCAAATGCTTCGAAGGTGCCTTCGTTTGCGAGTTCGCGTGCAGCACGAATGAATGCGCCCCACGCGACGCGCGCGAGTCCTGAACCGACGGAGATACGACGCACGCCGAGATCCGCTAGTTTAGCGACCGTCAGGTTCGGATCGGGACGCGACACGAGCACGTTCACGGCTTTCGGCGCGACTGCTTGCACGATGGCCGAGATCTCATTCGGCGTGGCTGCAACGCTGGGCGCGTAAAGACAGTCGGCCCCGGCTTCGGCATAAGCCGTCAAACGTTTGATCGACGTCGCGAACGGATCGCTGTCGCCCACGAGCCACGCCTCGCAACGTGCAGTTAAAACAACCGGCTCACCGGATTGATCAATGGCGCGTCGCGCGGCTTTGATTCTTTCGACTGCGAGTTCGAAATCGTAGAGCGGTTTAGTCTCATCGCCAGTGGAGTCTTCAATTGAAAGACCCGCAACACCCGTTTCGACACAAAGCGTAACGTTTTCAGCGATGTGTTCGGGTTCGTCGGCGTGGCCATTCTGAAAATCACCATTGACTGGCAGCGGCGTCGCGTTGACTATTTCGCGGAAGTGCGCAAGCACGGTGTCGCGCGGAACGTAGCGGATGTCGTCCGGCCTTCCTCGGCTAAATGCAAAACCCGAAGAGGTCGTCGCGAGTGCTTTGAAGCCGAGGTGATGCAGGTAAACTGCACTGCCGATGTCCCATGGATTAGGTATTACAAAGCAGCCGGATTCGTGAAGTTCCCGGAATCTCTCAATTACGTATCGCATAGCTCGAATCGTAACAGAAAGGAATTTATGAAGACACTTACGTCGTGTGTGGTTTTGGTTTTGCTGATGGCGTCAACGATGGCAGCCCAAACAACTCAGCCCGCGCCTGATGCCGCGGAGTTGACGAAGTTGCTGAACGACTTTCTAGCGGGCGCATCGGTCAACGATGCAGCCGTGCACGATCGTTTTTGGGCTGAAGATCTGATCTACACACGCTCCGCCGGACGCCGCGTCACCAAAGCCGAGATCATGAAAGATGTGCGTTCCGCGCCCGCTCCGAAACCCGGCGATCCCAAGGTCGTTTACACGGCGGAAGACATTCGCATTCAGCAGTACGGCGAAACTGCCGTCGTTGCATTTCGACTTGTCGCAACTACGGAAACCGGGACAACGAAAGACGTGCAGTACCTGCTGAATTGCGGCACGTTTGTGAAGCGAAACGCAAAGTGGCAAGTCGTAGCCTGGCAAGCCACACGCATCCCGCGCACGGCAGAGCAGAGCAAAGCCGATGTGTCAGCCGCAACCGCTGCTCTTCGCCAAGCCTTCTTCATGATTGACGCGAAGAAGGTTACGGCCGTGACGGATCCAGGGTTTGTGTGGACGATAGGCTTGGAAAAGGAGATCGCGCGAGACGATGTGATCGTTGAGTTGAAGAAAACTGCCGCGGCTGAGGGGTTCGTACTGGGCGACGCGGCATTAACTATTTCGCTTTATGGTGACACTGCGGTTGTTCGAAGAGCTTCGTCAGGAACCAGGTACACGCTGACGTTGGTCAACCAGAACGGCACGTGGAAAGCCGTGGCGCTACACACCGGTAAGTAACTTCTCGCGGCTCTTTAGGACGGAACATTCTTCTCTGTGTCTCTGTGCCTCTGTGGTTCAATGATGCTTAGAAAAAATTAACCACAGAGAAACAGAGGCACGGAGAAGAGCAGAACTTACTTTTGCTGCTCGGGTTTCTTGGGTTTGGATTCGCCCGAAGACGCATTGATCTCCATCTGCTCGCGACGCTGCTGAAGCTTCGCACGCAGAAGCTCCACTTCGTTATCAGCATTCGCGCACGACACTTCCAACCGAGTCTGGCTGGTTTGCAGAATTCTCAACTGCGCTTTTACCCGGTTTCTTTCACTCTCGAGTTGTCGCTGCCGTGCATTGCGCGCTTCTTCCGGACGCGTCGAACCAAAAGTCGCCATCGCGCGTTCGATGTTCTCAGGCCGCAGGGCAAACTCGATTCCCTCGAGCTGTGCTTCTAAGTCCGCAATCTTGCCCTGCACATCAACCAAACTCATGCGCAGTTGCTCGGCACGCTGTTCGGCACGCGTGAGACGTTCCATGTCGAGCTGGTAACGATCGTCGTCCTGCATCTGGCTCAGTTTATCGTTGAGCCGATCGACCTGTTTCGACAGGTTCGTGATCGTTTTCTGCATGTCTTCTTCTTCAGAAGACTCATCTGACTTGGCAGCAGCTTTCGATTTCTTAGGAGGAGCGGGCTCTTGCGATTCGGGCGTGGTTTGGTCGGCCGTGCTGATGATCTTCACGTCGCCCGTAGTCGCGACATTGTCCGTGTTTGTCGCGGGCGTCGTGGCTGGCGCTATGGTCGGATTCGTAATGACCGGCTTCGCCACCGCGGGCTTAGCCGTGCGGCGCGTTCGTTTCTTGCGAGTCTGCGCTTCGCCTTCGATCAAACAGAAGGTGAGAATGAGACAGAGACCAATTAAAAGTTTGCTGTAGTTTCGAAGGCGAACCGGCATCATCACGCTCCTTCCGTCGGGTCTTTAAGATAACCCCGCTATCCAGATGCCATCAAGCTCTAGCCAGATGCTTGGCTTCACGCCGGGCGAAATTGTTCGTTCCAAAACCTGTTAAATGCGCTTTGCAATCACTTCGAACAGCGCATTCTTGAAGAAAACGCGCTTCAATCGGTCGCCTATATGCCTGGCTGGCTGTTTGCGCGCGCGTGCCCGAGCCTCGTCGATATTGCTCTTTTCACTGAGTATTTCGAGCGGCAAACCTTTGAACATTTCAGCCGCGCGCGGCAAGG
>DATNJO010000422.1:0-2565 GCA_035603895.1 Pyrinomonadaceae bacterium | reverse complement strand
CGTTCTTGATGGGTCGGAACAGTGGACCACCGGTCGAGACTCCGGCGCATCCGGTTACCGTGTTGGCATTTCAGATCGACCGCACTGAAGTCAGTAACACTGAATACGGCGACTTCGTTCGTGAAATGAAGCACGCGCCGCCGAGTCACTGGACCGGAGACAAACCACCTTTTGGCCAGGAGCTCTATCCGGTAGTCAATGTCTCGTACAACGATGCGCTTGCCTTTGCTGCGTGGCGGTCCAAACGCGATGGCGTGAGTTATCGTTTGCCAACAGAAGAAGAGTGGGAATACGCGGCACGGAACGGCGAACGCGCGGATCTGTATCCGTGGGGAGCGACTTGGGTCGACAACGCCGCGGTGGTGAAGGAAGCAGCGCCGGCGCCGGTCGGGTCTCGTGGGGAAGGAAAAAACAGGTGGGGCGTTGCGGACCTGGTCGGGAACGTGTGGGAGTGGACCTCCTCAAAATCTTCGATTTATCCGGGCAATCAGGCAGTACTTCCGAGTGAGCTTCAGGATTGGCTCGCGATTAGAGGCGGCTGCTACGTGAGCGATCCGGCCCGCGCGGATAAGCCGGTCACCGCGTGTATGCGCGACTTCCTGCCGGCTTCGACGAAGAACACGCTGCTGGGCTTCCGGCTCGTGCGCACCGGGCCTTAACGTCTGATTAGCCCAACAGGTTAAAGCTGATCTACAATCCAACATAGCTATTCTTCAGTGACCCATACGTTCTTTATAGAAGACGGTTTTTCAGCCGAGGTTAGTCTCAATATTAGCAATCCAAACAGTAGTAGGAGAGTAATGATGAGAGCCAACGCAATACTGCGCGCGGCGTTTTTGCTTTCCGCCGCCGTATGTTTGAGTCTTACCTTTGCCGGCCAGTCGGCGGCGCAGGACGTCGGTTCAGACGTCGGTGGCGGCGCCGGAATCTTCCGCGCGAAGAATCCCGAAGCGAAAAAGAAGGGGACTACCAAACCGTCCGCCACGGCCAAGCCCGGGACGAGACCTGCCAACACCGCCCGCGCGCGTGTGGCCGAGCGCGTCGAAGAGTTGCTCGACAAAGGCAACCAGGCGCGCGATTCACGGGATTTCGCCGGCGCTGAAGATTCGTACAAGGAAATTTTGAAACTCAGCCCGCGCGACGCGCGCGCAGCTTATGGTTTGGGAAACGTTTATTCCGACCAGCAACGTTGGGATGATGCGGAAGCTGCGTATCGCAATTCGGTTGCGTGGGCGCCAAAGGATGCGGATGCGCATGTGGCTTTAAGCGTGGTGTTGGTACAACCGCGCGCCGGTGGCGACAACGCTAAGCGCTTCGCCGACGCAGAAGCGTTTGCACGCAAGTCAGTGCAGATCGATCCGCAGAATGCGGTTGGTTGGGACCGTTTGGGTGTGGCGTTGCAGGCACGTGGTTTGGCAAACAGTGAAACCGAGCATTCCTATCGCCGGGCGATCGAACTCGATCCGCAGTTTGCGGTTGCGTATGCGCACCTCGCGCGAATGCTGAACCGCGCCGGACGTCCGGGTGAAGCAGCGCCGTTGTATGAGAAGGCCACTGAGTTGGCGAAAGATCCGGCGACGCTCAACTTGATTGCCGAATCACTTCAGGCCGAACAGTTGTGGCCGCAGTCGGAACCGGTTTTGAAGCGTGCTCTCGAGCTTGATGGACGTAACCCGACGTCGCTGATGCTGATGGGAAGAATGTTGGTGGTTTACAAGCGATACCAGGATGCCGAGCCTTATCTGAAGTCGGCCACGGAAGTGAGTTCGCGAGCGTTTCAGCCGTTTAATCTGCTGGGCCGCGCGTATCTCGGTATGGATCGGTTTAGTGACGCGGAAGCAACCTACGAAAAAGCTTCAGCTTTTGCCAGTGCGGGTGATAAGAAGCAGCTTGCCGGCGTGTTTGGCTTTGAAGGTGTGGGAGACGGTTATTTGAAGTTGAAGCAAAAGGATAATGCCGCGCGAGCGTATCAACGTGCGTTGGATCTCGATCCGAGCAACAACAGCGCGGCGCAGAAGTTACAGCGAGCGCGTGCGAAGTGATTGAGAGTGCTGGTTGAGAGTAGAAATCAAATCTGATGGTCGTCGCGAGGTTTCGCCCGTATGAAGACTTGCCCCAAGTGTAATCGTACTTTTCCGGATGAAGGTCAGAAGTTCTGTACGTTTGACGGCGGATTGCTGATAGCTCCGCAAACCTTCGATCCGAATGCGACGATACGCGCCACCTCGGTCGATCTGTCGTCAGAGCGGCCGACCAGTCGCGAGCTGCCGGATCCGAACGCGACGATTATCGAAAGTTATCCGGAAACGGTGGCGTTGCCACGCAACACTGGACCAACCGGAACGCAAACAACCGTCGGCCCGGCTGATACCGCGGATTTCAGTCAACACGAACCACCGCCGCCGGTTCCGCCGCCGCCACCTGTAACTCCACCGCCGCCGCCGGTTGCGGTTCCACCTGCTGCTGCGGCACCGCCTCCGCCGCCGCCATCGCAAAGTGGATCGTTGGCTTCCGCGGCGACAGGACCTGTTACACCGTTGCCTGCTGCTGCGCCGGCGGCAGCCG
>DATNJO010000421.1:0-2524 GCA_035603895.1 Pyrinomonadaceae bacterium | reverse complement strand
TTTGCCAATCGCCGCAAACGTGCCGGTGTAACTATCGCCGTTGATTTCGAGTGTGAACGGAGACGGCCGCCAGTCAGCCAGATGACTCAACCCCGAAACCCAAAACGCGCCCTTGCCAATGCGCTTCTTCAACCGCGGATGCACTCGTTGGACGACTGAAGCGTCCAGCCCAATGCCGGCCATTAAAACAAAGAGACGACTCGTTCCGTTTGCTTCAACAGTCGCACGGCCAAGATGAATCCGGCGCGCATTGCCACGCGCCGCAACGATAGTCGCTTGTTCGTCGTCGAGCGGCAGGTTCAATTCGCGGGCCAGAACGTTGGCAGTGCCGCGCGGAATGATCGCGAGTCGCGCTTTACTTCCCGCCATTCCCTGAATCGCTTCATTGATCGTTCCATCACCGCCCGCAACGATCACATCCGAACTTCCGTTGCGAGCCGCCTGCGCGGCGATCTCGGTCGCTTCGTCCGGCGCAGTGGTGAGTCGTAGATCGACTTCGACGCCGAGAGAACGGAGCTGTGAAGCGACGTCCTGTATTGGTCTAAGCCGGCGCGCGCCGTAGCGTCCCGTCTTGGGGTTCGAAATTAGAGTTGCGCGGCGGGTTAAATCCACAGATAAACACTGCTTACTCCAGACGATAGTTCGGAGCTTCCTTGGTAATGATCACGTCGTGTACGTGCGATTCCTTCAAACCGGCGGACGTGATGCGCAAGAAACGAGTCTTCTCCTGAAACTCGTCGATGTTGCGACAACCCGTGTAACCCATGCCGGATCGAAGTCCACCGACAAGTTGCGTGACCATGTCCGCGAGCGTTCCTTTATAAGGCACGCGGCCTTCGATACCTTCCGGCACGAGCTTCGACTCACTAACGCCCATGTCCTGTGCGTAACGATCACGCGAACCTTCGCGCATCGCGCCAATCGATCCCATGCCTCGATACGTTTTGAACGAGCGGCCCTGGAACAAGATCACTTCACCGGGCGCTTCTTCAGTACCAGCAAACAACGATCCAATCATTACAACGTCGGCGCCAGCAGCGATCGCCTTCGCGACGTCGCCAGAAAACTTCACACCACCGTCGGAAATAACCGGCACCTTGCCACGCGCGGCTTTCACACAACTCGCGATCGCCGTGATCTGCGGCACGCCCGCGCCAGTCACGACGCGCGTCGTACAAATCGAGCCCGGACCAATACCGACTTTGATCGCATCGACACCCGCGTCGATTAATTCCTGCGCGCCCGCCGTCGTACCGACATTGCCCGCGATCACATCCGTTTCCGGGTGACGGGCTTTTATCTCTTTCACGGCCTCGATCACACGCGACGAATGACCGTGCGCGGTATCGATCACGAGACAATCAACACGTGCACGAACCAGTTCATCAGCACGTTCACGATAATCACCGGTCGCGCCTATCGCCGCCGCGACACGCAACCGGCCGAGGTTATCCTTCGCAGCCGATGGATACTTGATCGCTTTCTGAATGTCTTTGACGGTGATCAGTCCTTTTATATGTTTGTCATCGTCAACGACCAACAGCTTTTCAATTCGGTGTTTTTGCAGCACGGTTTTCGCTTGTTCGAGCGTGGTGCCGACGGGAACGGTGACGAGCGGTTGTTTCGTCATCACTTCCGAAACCGGAATGTCGAAGCGCGTCTCGAAACGCAGGTCGCGATTCGTGATGATGCCGACGAGATGGCCGGTTTCATCGACGACGGGAACGCCACTAATGTGAAAGCGCTCCATTACCTGGAGCGCTTCGCGTACTGGCCGGTCCGGTCTGATTGTCACCGGGTCGACGATCATTCCCGATTCCGATCGTTTAACCTTGTCGACCTCCTCCGCCTGCCGTTCGATGCTGAGATTCTTGTGAATAACGCCGATGCCGCCTTGCTGGGCGAGAGCAATCGCCAGCGACGCTTCAGTCACCGTGTCCATCGCGGCCGAACACAAAGGAATTTGCAGCCGGATGTTGCGTGTGAATTGTGTGGCGGTGTCAGTCTCGTAAGGCAGAACGTCGGAGCGGTCGGGAACAAGGAGAACGTCGTCGAAAGTAAGTCCTTCAAAAATATCTGGTGTGATCATGGGCCCCTAAAATCTGTGTTTGTAAATGTGAGGTCATTATACATAGGAGTGTGAATTTGGTTCAGTGCGAAAGCGGATTCGCTACTGTGAGCCGCCTCGGCGCGGCGTTGAAACCAGTGCAGTGCGGCTAAAGCGGCTGCGGTGAGTATGGCTAAAATCAGAATGGCAAGGACGACGGTCAACACTGGCGAACGCGTTGCGGGCGTGTTTGTGTAAACCTTGGATTGGAGCGGATGAGTGTTGACGTCGTCGCTCGACTCGCCGCCGTGCTCGCGCAGATAACGGGTGTAACCTTCAATCGCTTCGCGCTCGTCGTAGCCGATACACTTCGCGTAGGCCTTAATAAAGCTGCGATTAAAGACGCCGCCGGGCAGGCGTTTGTAGTCGTTGGCTTCGATTGCCTCGAGATAGTGGACAGAGATCCGCGTCTGATCG
>DATNJO010000420.1:0-4474 GCA_035603895.1 Pyrinomonadaceae bacterium | reverse complement strand
GGTTTCGGCGGTGGCGGAGGTCCGGCCTCCGTCCCCGTGATGACGTTCCCGCCGCAGGCAGAGAGACAACACGACACCAAAAGGAGGCAAGTGATGGGAAGAGTTTTGAACACGAGATTCAGGCCAACCAATCGCCTGTATAGACTAATTCAGCCGTTCCCGTGATCACAACTTCGCCGTCGGGACGCCAGTGGATTCTGACTTCGCCGCCTTCCATCACGACACGCACGTCGCGGTCTGTTTTTTCACTAATCATCGCTGCGACCGCGCCGGCGCAAGAGCACGTGCCGGAAGCGGTAGTTTCGCCAACGCCGCGCTCCCAAATCCGCAACTCGATCAGTTTTCTGTCGACGACGCGAACGAACACGACGTTGGTGCGATCGGGAAACTGCGGGTGCGTCTCGATGATTTTGCCGAGATGGCGCCAGTTCAACGCGTCGAAGTCGTCGACAAAGATGCAGCAGTTCGGGTTACCCATCTGCATTGCAGTGATCACAACGGGTTCGCCTTCCACCGGGAGAACGTACCCGATCACTTGATCGAGCGACGGCGAGATCGACATCGGAATCGAGTGAGAATCAAACTTCGGTTGGCCAAGATCAGACTCAAACAGGTATTTGCCGGGAGCAACTTCTCCGCGTGGAAAATATCGCTTCAAACCGGTCTTTGTACTGAGACGCAGTTCGTCTCTGGACCAATGACCGGCGTAGTAAAGATAAGCGACAGCGCAACGAGTCCCATTGCCGGAGAGTCCGGCTTCACTGCCGTCCGGATTGAAGATGCGGCAATTGAAATCGGCTTCTTCGGTTTCGGATTTGGAGATGATCGCGATCCCGTCGCCGCCGGCGCCGTAATGACGATTGCAGATGCGTCGCGCGAAATCGCCGAGGTCTTCAACGTCGCGCAGCTCGGCGGCTTCGATTACGAGATAGTCGTTTCCGAGTCCGTGAAACTTCGTGAATTTAGGGGGCATCTTTTGATTCGGGTTTGCCGTTGAACGAGGCGAGTAAAACTGCGATCGGATCGATGCAGGCCGCGCGCGCGTCGACCTCGCGCGGATAGTTGTTCACCATGATCGCAAACGCGAGTTTTTCGCCCGCTGCGGTGGTGACGTAACCAGAAAGACTCGCTGCCGAACTTAGCGAACCGGTTTTCGCGCGCAGGTTGTTTTCGGCAGGCGTACCGCGCATCCGATTGCGCAACGTGCCGTCAACACCGGCGATGGGCAACGCGTCGCGAAACACGTTCGCGTAGCGATGCTTGCTCATGAAAGTCAGCAACTGCACCGTTGCCTCAGCGGTGATCATGTCGCCGCGTGAGAGTCCCGAGCCATCATCCAGAACGAGCGCTTCGGGACGAATGCCGGCAGTTTTGAGAAACGATCTGACGGCTTCGAGTCCGAGCTGTTCGGACGTTTGATTGAAGATCGACGTCGTTGCTGGCGCAGGCGGCGGCGGTAGTTTGCCGAGTGTTCGCAGGATTAGTTCGGTGTAGAGATTTTGGCTCGGTTTCAGCGTTTGCGCAGCGATCAAACTAAACGGCGGCGACTGGAGTGAAGCGATCTCGGCTTGCACCAATGCCGGCGTTGAGGATGTGGTCGCGACCGGAACAGGCAGGGCCGGCGTCGGGATGGCGACCTCGCCCGTCGTGCGCGACTTGCCGGTTATGACGACGCCTTTTTGCGCGAGCGAATTGCGCAGGAGATAAACAAACAACAGCGCCGGGTGCGAGATGCCAATCGCGCCCGTGTAACCGCGATCATCAAGCGGAATACTGCCGGTGATCGTGATCGTGTTTTCGTTGAGACCGCGATGAATCGCGATCTCGCGTCGCACGCCTTTCGCTAAGGTCGTGACGCGATTGACGATTGTCAGCAGCGGATCGGGTGGACCAGTCGTGATCAACGCCAGTTGGCCCACCGCCGGGCCGGGTTTGACGAACAGATCGAGAGCATTGTCGTTGACCGAGAGCGGAGTGACTTCCGCGCCGTAGTACCAGGTCAGGTCTTCCCACTCCCAACCAGAGCCGTACTTTGGTCCGGTGAAGTAAGTCTCATCGCCAACCAGATCGCCTTCAACGCGTTTGACGCCCGCGCTCGCGATGCGTGCCGCGAGATCGTCGATGGCTTTGAAGTAGTCACCGTTATTGAAGCGCGCCGCAAACGTCGGATCGCCACGGCCGTAAATGCGCAAGTCGCCGCGAATCACGCCGGCTGAATCAGGCTTTCCAGGAGCAAAAACAGATGTGCTGAAACGGTAGTCGGGCGTCAGACGATCGAGCGCAGTAGCGACCGTGTAGATCTTCATGTTCGACGCCGGACGCAAAAGTTTTCCGGCGTTTTCTTCAAACACGATGCGGCCGTTGTCGAGCGAGACGACCTTCACGCCAACCATCGCAGGCGTCAGTTCAGGTTTGGCCAGTATTTCTGAAATCCGTGTCTGTAACTCCGCGAGAGTCTTCGGCTGCGCGGCAGGGGCAGGCGTCTGCGCAAGCGCGCTCAACGACAAGAGGAAGATTAAAAACAGGGAAACTATTGGTCGTGATCTATTCATACTCTGCTCATCAGCTCACCATAGCGCGGATCGTCACGGAGTGAAGCCAGATTTGGGTCGTTCTCGAAACACGGTTTGTTTGCATTTCCCAACGCGATGGAACGCTCGAGCCACTCAAACGCGTCGTTTGGCAACCCCTCGAGCGCGTAGACCGAACTGATCGAATAACTGATGTCCGCGTCGACCTCGCCGTTTCGCTTCACGTCGCTGTTTAGTTGCGCGAGCGCTTCGTCGTGCTTGCCCTGCGCGCTCAGGAACATCGCCATGAACGGGCGAATGCCGTGCATGTTTGGATGTTTCTCGACTACGCCGTGCATCAGCGCCGCGGCGGCGTCGGTCTGACCAGTGTAATACAAACCGAGAGCGCGGAAGGTTTGGACCAGCGCGTTGTCGGGCTCTCCGGCATTGTCGAGTTGCCGGAACACCTCGTCAAAATTGCCGAGGTACATGTAAACCAGCGCGCGGCTGTAACTCGCCACGACGTGCGCTGCCGGATCGAGTCGCACCAGTCGATCGTAACTGTGCAAAGCCCGTCCATACTCGCCGTCCAGACGATGCAGCATGGCTTTGACGAAGTGGACCACCGGCTCGTTCGGCGCTTCCTTGCGCGCGCGGTTGACCTCTTCCCACGCTTTTTCTTTCTTACCGCGCCACAGATAGACAAAGACCATCAACATGCGCGCTTCGAAGATGTTTGGGTCAATCTCCAGCGCCTTGTGGAAAGCTTCTTCGGCACGTTCGTAGTCTTCCGCGCCACCGAACCCTTTGAAGACGCGATTAACGTAACAAGCGCCGATGCCGTCGTAGGCAAGCGCAAAGTTTGGATCGAGTTGTATCGCGGTTTCGAAATGCGCGATCGCCGCGTCGCAATCCTCACGCGAAAGCGTGCGAAAGATGAAACGAAAAAACCGATCGCGGCCGCGCAAGTATTGTTCGTAGGCTACCGGATTCTGTGTGGCGGCTTTAGCGATTCCCGATTGTTCGGCCGGGCTCAACTCAACCCGCAAGCCTTCAACGATGCGCTGCGCGATCGTGTCCTGGAGCACGATGATGTCTGATGCCGCCGTGTCGATGCGATCGCTCCACAACAACTCGCCCGACGCGACGTCGATGAGCTGCGCGGTGACGCGAAAACGTTCGCCGGCGTGAATGAAACCGGCCGCCAACACTGCTCTTACGTTCAACTCTTGGCCGATCTCGCGCGGATCTCTTTGCTCACCCTGGTAACGCGCGATCACCGACGAAGGACGCACGACGAGCGAGCGCACGCGCGCCAGCTCTGTGATCACCGCGTCTGCCAGCGAGAACTCGTAAAAACTAGTGGCCGGATCGTTGGCCAAATTACGGAAGCAAAGAATCGCGAGACTCTTCTTTTCCTGATCGGCGACTGTGGTGAACGGTGTTTCGTGGATGCCTTGTTTCGAGGGAGTGTTGAGGTTTGGCGAGGTGGTTGGAGTTTCACTGCGCGTGATCGATTTGAGCCAGCGTACCGCACGCGACACTGGATTCTTCGCGCCCGCGAGATGACGCGGCGGCTCGGGCGTGACGCCTTGATAAACCGCAGCGCCGGAATCCACGTCCTGGAGCACTTGCCGCAACTCGTTGCGAAAGTTGTCCATGTTTTGAAAACGATCCTTCGGTTCCTTTTCGAGCGCGCGGTCGATGATCTGTTGCAGGTGTTGCGGAATCGGGCTTCCGCGCAACTCCGGAATCGGGCGCGGCGGATCGTGCAGCACTGCGTGACGAACGTCGATTGTCGTTTTGCCGCGAAACGGCCACGTGCCGGTGAGCATTTCGTAAAGCAACACGCCGAGCGAAAAGATGTCCGCGCGTTTGTCTACGCGATCGCCGCGTGCTTGCTCGGGCGCTGCGTAGGTCGCGGTGCCGTAGGGAACACCAACCTCCGTTAGCTCGGTGCGGTG
>DATNJO010000419.1:0-4259 GCA_035603895.1 Pyrinomonadaceae bacterium | reverse complement strand
GCCGCAAGTACTTCTTCGAGCGCGCCTGTCGACAACCGGTGTCCGGCCACGTTGATGATGTCGTCCGTCCGGCTCATGATCCACAGGTAGCCATCTTCATCTTTGAATCCCGCGTCAGCCGTCTTGTAATAGCCGGGATAGGAGTCGAGATACGACTCGACGTAAGCCGTATCGTTGTTCCAAAGCGTCGGCAGACAACCGGGCGGCAGAGGCAGCTTGATCACGATGTTGCCGATTTGGTTGTCAACCACCTCTGCACCTTCATCGTTAAGGACGCGAACGTCGTAGCCCGGCACTGTTTTGCCACACGAGCCAGGCTTAACGCGCAACAGTTCGAGTCCAGTGCAATTGGCGCCAATGGGCCAACCGGTTTCCGTTTGCCACCAATGATCGATAACGGGCACGCCCAGTTGCGTCTCGGCCCACGCCAACGTGTCCGGATCGCAACGCTCCCCCGCTAAGAACAGAGTGTGAAACTCTGAGAGATCGTATTGGCGCAGATAATTGCCAGCATGATCTTCACGTTTGATCGCTCGAAAGGCAGTCGGCGCGGTGAACAACGCGCGAACGCGGTGCTGAGAGATCACGCGCCAGAATGCGCCGGGATCAGGTGTGCCAACAGGCTTGCCTTCATAAAGAATCGTGGTGTTTCCATGCAGCAATGGACCATAGACGAGGTAAGAGTGACCGACGGCCCAACCGAGATCGGAAGCCGCCCAAAACACGTCACCCGGATCCATGCCGTAGATGTTTTTCATACTCCATTTCAGCGCGACGAGATGACCGCCGTTATCACGCACGACACCTTTCGGAATACCGGTCGTGCCGGAGGTGTAGAGGATGTAAAGCGGATCGGTCGCGGCCACGGGCACACAGTCAACCGTTTCGGCTTGGGCCAGTGCTTCCGGCCATTCGATGTCGCGACCGGCAACGAGATCTGCTGTGAGTTGCGGGCGTTGCAGGATGATGCATCGCTCAGGCTTGTGCTTTGCCAAATCGATTGCCTTATCGAGCATCGGCTTGTAAGGCACCACGCGATTGACTTCGATTCCGCACGAAGCCGAGACGATCAATTTTGGACGAGCATCGTTTATGCGAGTAGCCAACTCGTCCGCGGCGAAGCCTCCAAAAACTACCGAATGGATCGCGCCGAGGCGCGCGCACGCCAACATTGCGATCACCGCTTCGGGAACCATCGGCATGTAGACGATCACGCGATGGCCTTTGGCTACACCTTGTTGCTTGAGCGCACCCGCGAAGTGAGCAACTTTATGTAAGAGCTGGCGATAGGTGTAAGACTTGATGATGCCTGTTACTGGACTGTCGTAGATGAGCGCGACTTGTTCCGCGCGACCGTTCGCGACGTGCACGTCGAGGAGGTTGTAGCAAGTGTTAACCAGGCCACCGGAAAACCAGCGATCGAAAGGAGCACGCGAGCGGTCCAGCACTTGGTCCCATTTTTTATACCAGTGAATTGCTTCCGCAGCCTGCGCCCAAAAACCTTCGGGATCGCCCTGCCATCTCTTGTATTCGGTTTCGTAAGCTCCGCGCATCTTTGTGGCTCAAAACTGCTCGAGCACCACAACGCCCTTCCGATAGTCGAAGATTGCAACGAACTTTTGTAAGAAGAAAGAGCCCGCAACGGCGCCGCCGGACTTACTCAGGTTCTGATCGGCACCTGTACCTTTGGGATAGATCATCGCCGGGACGTCCGCAAGCTCGTTCGACTCGAGTCGCAGCGTAATCTTTTCTTCTCGTGGCGGCTCATTTTCAGCCGGAACGTTCAATCCTGCTTTTTTGCCAGTTGAAGAGGAGAGCGCCAGTAGAGTTGCGATCCCAGTGTCGAAGAGCAGATTTGTTTTCTGCCCATTCATTTGAACGTCCTTCACGAGAGGCACGATGTAAGTTTTCCGAAAAGGATCGCTAGGCGCAGGCGCCATGCGCAAGACCGTGGCTCTTGCCGGTTTGAAATTTGGATCCTTGCTATCGATTAGCTCGGATGGAGTCTTTTCCAGAAATCGAACGACACTATTCTTGAAGTCCAGTTGAATCGTCTGGCCTTCGAAAAAATCAGCTCCCAGGGCGGCGAAGATCTCTTTGCCGGCGATCTTGCTAAGCTCAGCGACCGAGCCAAACCTCAGGAACAAGTTTTTGGACCTGCTGTTTCCGACTCTGACTCCACTAACACTTGTGAAATAAACAATCTGGTCGTTTCTGCCAGTCACCTGGCCATCCCCGCCGTAGAAGGGTTTCAAGTCATACTTTTTCAACAATCCCGGATCAATTACCGAATATTCCGTGCCGGTGGCCAGAACGACCAGTACGGGAACGTCGTCTTTAATCCTGGCATCAACAATGATGAGACCCTTGTGGAATGAGAACGGTATCTCGGTCGTTGTAGCACCAGACTGGGCCACGCATGGCGGAGCAAGCAAAACAAGGTAAAGAAACAGGACAATTGGTCGCGGCATACGGATCTCCAGAGGACAGAATCGACTACTGCGGCACAGGTTTTCAGTGTGCCACAAAGAGGCACAAGAAGCACAAAGGATTTGCGCGGCTATGAGAGCAGGGCTTTGCAGATCAGTTGGGCGGCAGCGCGCACGGCGATCGTGAAGCCGAAGAATGGTCCAAAGTCCTGGGAAGCGGGCATGCTCGTGATGAACAAGCCGGGCACGGAAGTTTCGAAATGATCGTCGAGCTCGGGAAAGCCGTTACGCGTTTTAAGCGAGGCAAGAATGTTGCCCGAGGCGAGAATCGGTAGCTGGGCGATGTTCACTTTGTATCCCGTGGCAAGAATGATCTGGTCCACTGCGACCGTTTCGCCATTACTCAACTCAACCCGCAACTCACCGTCGTCTTGCTCGCGACAACGCAAAACTTCCGCGCGCGGCCAAACGTGCACGCGATCGTTTTGCAGCCGCGGACCCAGCCACGGTTCGAGTTTCAGCCGCCCTTCCGCCCACATACGGTGTGCGATTTGATCCTTTTCCTGTTGCGACAAGTTGCGGAACCAGTTTGGGTTCTCAACCATGTTGTCGACCAAGGCGTTTACCCACGACCAGTCTGCTTCTTCAAGCGTTGGGCTGTCGTGTCGATGTGCGACGTGGACCGCAGCCGCACCCGCTTCGACAAGCAGTGCCGCCCACTCAAACGCGCTCTGACGTCCGCCGATGATGAGATATCGCCGGCCGACGCTGTTGTTGAAGTCGGTGAACTCGCACGTGTGCAGAAAGCGATCGGCAGGCAGGCGGTTTTTTAGATCGTCAGGGACGTTGGTGAAGTGTTTGAAGCCCGGAGCCAGTGCGATGCACCGTGCGTGTATTGTTTCGCCGTCAACAGTTGTAGCGATGAAGCCACTGTTGGCTGAATGATCGAGTTGCTGGAGGTAAACAGGCAACGGGTGAATGTTCTTTTGCTGCTGAAACCAATCGACATAAGAGAGATAGAAGTCGAGCGCGAGTGGCTCCACGTCTTGAGTCGTCTTGCCTTGCGTCTCGAGAAACTTCTCGATCGTGTCTTTGTTTTGTGGATCCAGGTGCCAGTCGCAAGCGGAGCGCAGGTACATACCCTTCGGCATGTGCTGGCGCCAGAATTCCATCGGTTTCCCGACGATCAAATAATCGATACCGGCGTGAGCCGCTTGGGCGGCGATTGCCAACCCAAACGGCCCCGCACCGATAATCAACAGATCAGTTTTCCGATTCAACCTTCACCCCGCGGCTCACAAAAGGCGCTTAAGTATATTCGTGTTGAGCCGAAGGTTGTAGTCTCACTGGCGAACGCTTTTAGCATTGATCGTTGCGCGTTGTGGCGCCAGGGTTGCGCTCGACTTATCGTCGTCGACGATGGTGACCACGGTTGTTTTGGGGTTACCCAGGGTTGCGCTCGTCGGCTCAGCTAAGAAGAGAGTGAACGTTTCGTTTCCTTCAGCAGTGGTGTCGTTCTTGATTGTCACAGTGAAACGTTTCGCGGTTTCACCAGGCGCAAACGAGAGTGATCCAGCGGGCCCGCCGTAATCATTAGGATAAGTGGCGCTACCGTTAGTGCCTGAGTAGCGGACGGTAGAAGTGCCCGCTATGTAGCCGGTGCGTGTGACTGTGATGGTAACCACGCCTGCACTTTCATTGACGCTGTACGACGCAGCGCTGAATTGAATCGACGGGCTCGGAGTTGGCGTTGGAGTGGGCGTCGGAGTTGGCGTTGGTGTAGGTTTCGGAGTTGGTGTCGGAGTAGGATTCGGAGTGGGCGTTGGTGTA